>JALWRY010000325.1 GCA_027080445.1 Thiohalobacter sp.
GCCTCGTGAATACCGCGCACACCGTTGATGATGGCGCCTGTCGGGAAATCCGGGCCGGGAATAATCTCCATCAATTCCTTGATGGTCAGTTCCGGGTTATCGATCAGCGCAATACAGCCCTTGACGATTTCATTGAGGTTGTGCGGCGGGATATTGGTCGCCATGCCCACGGCAATACCGGCCGAACCATTGACCAGCAGGTTGGGGATGCGCGTCGGCATGACCGACGGTTCATATTCGGACTCGTCGTAGTTGGGAACGAAGTCGACGGTTTCCTTATCGAGATCGGCGAGCAGTTCGTGGGCGATCTTCGACATGCGCACTTCGGTGTAACGCATGGCCGCCGGTGAATCGCCATCCACCGAACCGAAGTTGCCCTGCCCGTCGACCAGCATGTAGCGCAGCGAGAACGGCTGCGCCATACGCACGATGGTGTCGTACACGGCGGTATCGCCGTGCGGGTGGTACTTACCGATGACATCACCGACCACGCGGGCGGATTTCTTGTAGGGCTTGTTGAAGTCATTGCCGAGCACATTCATGGCAAACAGCACGCGCCGATGCACCGGCTTCAGCCCGTCGCGCACATCCGGCAGCGCGCGCCCGACGATTACGCTCATGGCGTAATCGAGATAGGATTGCCGCATCTCGTCTTCCAGGTTGACCGGAAGCACTTCTTTGGCGAAATCAGACATGAAACTCAACCCGGGACCCGGCCCAGCTGCCGGTTCCGTAAAATGAATGTGAAGCTACCTGAGACGCGCTGAAACGCCCAGAGCGGCTAAAGGCCGAATGTTAGCACATATAGCCCCACCACTGCATCCGGATAATCCGCGCTGAGAACGGCTGAGAGAGCGCCTGAAAGCGGGTTGTTAATTTCCCGTAATAGCCATGAGGGAGCACATTTTTGCTCGATCCGGGCGCTCGACCCGGCCGCGCTCGGTGACGATCACATCCACCAGTTCCGCCGGCGTAATGTCAAAAGCCGGGTTCCAGGCCTGTGCGCCGGCAGCCGCCACCGGCTGGCCACCCGCCTGCAGCACTTCGTCTGCAGCGCGTCTCTCAATCGGGATATCCGCCCCACTGGCCGTATCCATATCCACGGTCGAAGACGGCGCGACCACCATAAACTTCACGCCGTGGTGGCGGGCGGCAACCGCGGTGGAATAGGTCCCGATCTTGTTGGCCACATCGCCATTGGCCGCAATCCGGTCGGAACCGACAATCACCCACTGCACCCGGCCCTGCTGCATCAGCCAGGCCGCGGCGCCATCCACCAGCAGGGTTACCGGAATCTTGTCCTTGACCAGTTCCCAGGCGGTCAGCCGTGCCCCCTGCAACCAGGGCCGTGTTTCGTCGGCGTAGACCGTCCCGAGCTTTCCGGCTGCCCAGGCACTGCGGATGACGCCCAGTGCCGTGCCGTAGCCCCCGGTCGCCAACGAGCCGGTATTGCAATGCGTCAGTACGCCGCTACCCGCCTCGATACAGGCAGCGCCCAGTTCGCCCATGGCACGGTTTGCCGCGATATCCGCGTCATGAATCGCCCGAGCCTCGGCCAGTAATGCCGGCACCGGGTCGCCCTGTTGCGATGCCGCAAGACGCTGCATGCGATCGACCGCCCAGGCAAGATTGACCGCGGTGGGACGCGCCTGCGCCAGTTGCTGCATGTCCTGTGCAAAGGCCGGTTTCCAGTCGGCGGGCTGTGCCGCATAACGCACACGCGCCGCGAGTACCGCGGCATAGGCGGCCGTCACCCCGATCGCCGGCGCACCGCGCACCACCATATCGGTAATGGCCTGTGCAACATCGCTGCACTGTTCCAGCAACAGACAGGTTTCCTGGTGCGGTAAAACCCGTTGATCGAGCAATTCCAGCCCGCTGTCCGTCCAGCGTACTGCGCGTATGGAGTCATGGTCCGGCATGTTGGTTCCTTTTTCCTGTTTCTGGCGCCTGTTTGATATAGACAGGCGTATAGCCCCCGGGCTAATTGCCTTATTCAACTTGCATTCGCAAGTGTTTCAACCTTTACTTGCGCAAAAATATCAACAATGAGGAGTATGTCATGCCATCGATGTCTATCACAGAACTGGGTAACCCGGACATGATCCAGACGATCCTGATCCCCTGGGCCATCCAGATAACCGTTGCACTTGCCATCTTCATTATCGGTCGCTGGGTCGCCAAATGGCTGACCGGCGTTGTCGAAAAGCTGATGAAGAAGTCCAAACTGGACGACATGCTGGTCAACTTCGTCAGCAACATGGTCTATTCCGTCCTGCTGCTGGTTGTGGTCATGGCGGCACTCGACCACCTTGGCATCGAAACCACCTCGCTGCTCGCTGTGTTTGGCGCCGCCGGCCTGGCTGTCGGTCTGGCGTTAAAAGATTCGCTGGCGAACTTCTCCTCCGGCGTCATGATCATCCTGTTCCGCCCGTTCAAGGTCGGTGACTTCATCGAAGCCGGCGGCGTCGGCGGCACAGTCGAAGAGGTTCGCATGTTCGCCACCATCCTGCGCACCGGCGACAACCGCGAGATCATCGTCCCCAACGGACAGATCTACGGCGGCACCATTACCAACTACTCCGCCAGGCCCACCCGGCGCATCGACCTGGTATTTGGTATCGGTTACGACGACGACATCGCCAAAGCCAAGCAGATCATCAACGATATCATGAAGCAGGATGATCGCATCCTTGCTGATCCCGAACCCGCCGTCGCCATGGCGGAACTGGCCGACAGCAGCGTCAACTTCAATGTGCGCCCCTGGGTCAAGAGCGGTGACTACTGGCCGGTACGCGCCGACCTGCTGGAGCAGGTCAAGCTGGCCTTTGACGCCAACGGTATCAGCATCCCCTACCCCCAGCAGGACGTGCATATGCATAACGTCGCCTGACATAAAGGGTATACTGTCCCCCCTTTCCCACAGCCCCTACAACAATGAAACAAACCGAGCTGCTGATTCACGCCCGCTGGATTATCCCGGTGGTGCCGGACAAACAGGTGCTGGAGTATCACAGTATTGCGGTCGATGAGGGCCGTATCACGGCAATACTGCCGACCCATGAGGCCCGCCAGGCGTTCGAGGCAAAAACGACTGTCGAGCTCGGCGAGCATGCCCTGATTCCGGGCCTGGTGAATGCCCACACACATGCCGCCATGTCATTGCTACGCGGTATCGCCGACGACCTGCCGTTGATGGAATGGTTGCAGCAACATATCTGGCCGGCGGAACAGAAATGGGCAAACGAACAGTTCGTCCACGACGGCACGCAACTCGCCGTCGCCGAAATGCTGCGCAGCGGCACGACCTGTTTCAATGACATGTACTTCTACCCCGAAGTGACTTCACGGGTGGCGGCCGGCTGTTTCATACGCGCCTGCACCGGCATGATCCTGCTCGACTTCCCGACCCGTTACGCCGAGAACCCGGACGCGTACTTTGCCAAGGGTCTGGCCATGCGCGACGAAACCAGGCACCACGCGCTAATCAGCCACGCCTTTGCGCCACACGCGCCCTACAGCGTGTCGGATGCACCATTGAAAAAAACGCAGATGCTGGCGGACGAACTCGACCTGCCGGTACACATCCACCTGCACGAAACTGCCAGTGAAATCGAGGACAGCCTCAAACAGCACGGACAGCGGCCGCTCGCACGCCTTGCCGCGCTGGGCCTGTTGTCGCCGGCGCTGACTGCCGTACACATGACCCGGCTGGAAGACAGTGAAATCGAACAACTGGCCGAGGCCGGCGCCAGTGTGGTGCACTGCCCCGAATCCAACCTGAAGCTGGCCAGCGGGTTTTGCCCGGTGCAAAAACTGCTGGACGCCGGCGTCAACGTCGCGCTTGGCACCGATGGCGCGGCCAGCAACAATGACCTCGATATGCTGGGTGAAATGCGCAGCGCCGCCCTGCTCGGCAAGGCGGTCGCCAACGACGCCAGCGCCCTGCCGGCGCACACCGTGCTGCGCATGGCTACGCTGAACGGCGCCCGGGCGCTCGGCCTGGCCGACCGGACCGGTTCGCTGGAAGTCGGCAAATGGGCGGATTTTGCCGCTGTCGACCTCGGTGCACTGGAAACCCAGCCGGTCTACGACCCGGTGTCACAGCTGGTCTACGCGGCCGGCCGCGAACAGCTCAGCCATGTCTGGGTGGCCGGCCGCGTAGACCAGCTG
>JALWRY010000326.1:0-3703 GCA_027080445.1 Thiohalobacter sp.
GGGTCGGTGGCCTGGTACGGGCGGCGTTCCGTCACGGCTCGGATAGTGCCGCGGTGAACGGGGATGAAAAGCCCGACGGCAATGGGGAGGAGAATATTACCCGCCTGCTGCAGGAAGGGCAGGAAATCCTGGTGCAGGTCATCAAGGACCCGCTCGGCACCAAGGGCGCGCGCCTGACCACCCACGTGACCATCCCGTCCCGCTACCTGGTATTTATGCCGGGTGCGGATAATGTCGGGGTTTCCCAACGCATCGAGGATGAGACAGAACGCCAGCGGCTTCGCGAGGCGGTGCTGGCGGCGCGCGGTGAGCAGGGTGGTGGGTTTATCCTGCGCACGGCGGCGGAGGGCGCCTCTTCCGAGGCCATTGCGTCGGACCTGGAATTCCTCCAGCGCCTGTGGACCTCCATCCAGTCGGGGATTGGCAAGGCGGGCCCCGGTGATGTCGTCCATGAAGACCTTCCCCTGGTGCTGCGCGTGTTGCGCGATATTTCCGATGCCGAAGTCGAGAAGCTGCGGATCGACTCGCGTGAGACCTTTCAGCGCGTTGCGACTTTTGTCGAGCAATTTACCCCGGTACTGAAAGAAAAGCTGGAATACTACCCGGGTGAACGCCCCATCTTCGACCTGTACGGCGTGGATGATGAAATCCAGAAGGCCCTCGAGCGCAAGGTGCAGCTCAAGTCCGGCGGCCACCTGGTGATCGACCAGACCGAGGCGATGACCACCATCGACGTCAATACCGGCGCCTATGTCGGGCATCGCAACCTGGAAGAAACCATCTTCAAGACCAACCTGGAAGCGTCGCAGGCCATCGTGCGGCAATTACGCCTGCGCAACCTCGGCGGCATTATCATTGTCGATTTTATCGATATGCAAAGCGAGGACCACAAGCGCCAGGTGATACGCGCGCTGGAAAAGCACATCGAGCGCGACCACGCCAACTGTCACATCAGTGAAATCTCCAGCCTCGGGCTGGTGCAGATGACGCGCAAGCGCACCCGTGAAAGTCTCGAACACATCCTGTGCGAAACTTGTCCAACCTGTGGTGGGCGAAGGTCGGTGAAATCCGCCGAGACGGTGTGTTATGAAATCTTCCGTGAAATCCTGCGCGAGGCGCGTCAGTTCGATGCCGAGCAACTGCTGGTGCTGGCCTCACAGGAAGTGGTCGACCTGTTGCTGGATGAGGAATCCACCAGCCTTGCCGAACTGGAAGCCTTCATCGATAAACCCATCAAGTTCCAGGTCGAAGCCCTGTATACACAGGAGCTCTTCGATGTCGTTCTGCTCTAGGATTGCCTTGTTCTTCCCGGGTCATGTTTCAGCCGCACCTGACTGGCGGCAGGCCTGCCGCTGATGGTCGCGCGCCGCATGGGACGTCTGCTGTGGTGGGTTTCGGCCGCCGTCATCGTGAGCCTTGCGCTTGCCCTGAGTGCGGCGCGCCTGCTGTTACCGGGTATGGGGGAGTACCGTGGCCAGGTTGTCGACCTGGTCGAACGTACCATTCATCGACAGGTTGAAATCGGCGCTATGGATGCGGCCTGGTACCGGTTCTCACCGGTACTGCGCCTGCAGCAGGTGGTTATCCATGACAAGGCTTTTCCCGACGGGCAACTGGATATCGGGGAAATACAGGTCGGACTGGATATCATCAGTTCACTGTGGCAGCGCAAGTGGCTGACCT
Organism: Thiohalobacter sp.; assembly: GCA_027080445.1. Lineage (GTDB taxonomy): Bacteria > Pseudomonadota > Gammaproteobacteria > DSM-19610 > DSM-19610 > Thiogranum. The sequence continues at coordinate 1,684 of JALWRY010000326.1, forward strand.
CGGGAATACGCATTATCGGTGTAAAGCTGGCCGTGCAGACCGATCTTTCCGCCGCCCGGGAAGATGCCCTGAATCTGGATGCGTTTTACTGGCTGATGAGCCAGAAGAGCGTATCGCTGGAGAAGATTGAGCTTGGCTGGAAAGATCCCGGTCTGCTCGAACGCGCTGTGCAGTTCACTGCCTTATCGGCAAAGCTCAGGAATGATGGCTGGCGGCACCAGTTACTGGTTAAAACCGATATCAATGCCCACTACGGCAAGCATATCGAACTGGCCGCCGATCTTTCCGGGCCGCTCAAGTGGCCGAAAGACTGGCGAGGAAAGGTTTATCTGAAGACAGACCAGTTTCACCTTACGTCAGTCAACAGGCTGGCGAAAACCCTGGGTTACACAATCAGGGGCGATGTGAATCTCGAAGCCTGGGCGGGTATCCGCGACAGGCAGTTGAAGTGGACGGCCGGGTCGATACAGATTGACCGGCCATGGGTGAAGCGGCGTGATGTCGATAATGTCAGTTATGCCGTTGATACACTCTCCAGCCATTTCAGCCTGCGCGCACTGCCCAATGGCTGGAATATGGAGTTGCAACATTTCAGCCTGACACGTCATAAGCAAACCGTGTGGCCGGATACCCGTCTGCGCGCGATCCTCAATAGTGGTGAAACACTTTCCGTCCACGGTATGGTCAACCACGTCTCGATTTCGGAAACGGGTCAGTTTCTCATCCTGCTGCCATGGATTGATGAGGCAATGTGCCAGCGCATTCAGCATATGCAGGCAGAGGGCGAACTGACGGACACCGCGTTTGAACTGGACCTCTCCGATAAAAAACCGCCACAGCTTTCCTTGCGTTCAGCATTCAGCCACCTGGGTGTTTCCAGTTACGAGGGCCTGCCCGCCGCTACCGGGCTTTCCGGTAGCCTGGAGGGTAACCTGCAGGCCGGCAATATCACCCTGGATACCCACGCATCGAGCCTGCACCTTCCGAAAGTGTTTTCCGAAGTGCTTGAGCTGTCGCGCCTGACCGGCAAGTTGCACTGGCAACGCCTGTCAGACCGCTTCCGGGTATCCTCCGGGCAGTTGTTGATGGAGTCGGCCGCCTTTAATGCCCAGACGCGTTTGCAACTGGACTGGTTGCCTGGCCAGGCCGCCCCCTGGGTTGACGTGCAACTGCACGCGGATGAAGTGCAGCTGGTCGATGTCAAACATTACCTGCCCGACCGGGTCATGCGGCCGAAGGCACTGAAATGGTTACGCCAGGCCTTCCCGAGTGGCACGGCGCGTAACATCAATTTCCTGTTGCAGGGTCCGCTGAACCATGTCCCCTTTGACCAGCACGACGGCCGCCTGGAGGCGCGCTTTGATTTCGATGATGTGCAGCTGGATTACCATCCGCTGTGGGGACAACTCGATGCCTTGTCCGGTTCGGCGCTCTTTGCGGGGCGTTCCATGCGTATCACCGGGACTTCGGCAACCCTGCTGGACGCCAGTGTCGAACGTGTCGTCGCCGTCATCGATGATTTCGCCAGGCCGGTGCTGGGTATCGACGGTACGGTAAGCGGCACACTGGAGAGCCTGCTGGCGTATATCAATTACAGTCCGCTACGCGACAAGTTCGGCAAGCTGGTCGACAAGCTGACAACCCGCGGCGATGCGAGTCTTCAACTGGAACTGCGTATTCCGTTGCACCCGGGGCTGGGACATTTGAAGGTAAACGGGGATATTGATTTCCTCGGCAACGACCTGGTGGTGAATGACAACAAGGTATCACTGGATGGCGTTCGCGGTGTGCTGAACTTTACCGCCCATGGTGTGACTGCGCATGACATCGACGCAAAGCTGTTTGGCCATCCTGTCAAGGTCGCTGTCTACCCGAAGGGTTCGGCAAGTCAGCGACGTACCATTGTCGATATCGCGGGCGACCTCGAGCTGGTCGACAAGCTGGAAAAAGAAAACCCGAAAGTGAAGCCCTACCTGAAAGGAGCCGCCCACTGGAATGCGCTGTTACAGATACCCGAGGG
>JALWRY010000326.1:3713-4130 GCA_027080445.1 Thiohalobacter sp.
GCGCATAAAACTGTTGTCTGATCTGAAAGGTGTAGCCATCCGGCTACCGGCGCCTTTCACCAAGGCGAGCGGGGAGAAACGGCCCGTGTCCATCAGCTGGGCGCCGGGCAAGTTGTCGAGCCTGCCGCTTGACATCAAGCTGGGTGATGACGTGGCGCTCCAGGTATTGATGCGCAAAAAATCGGGCGGCTTGCGCAAGGCGGGTATACATTTTGGTGAGGGCGCCGCGAGCCTGCCGCCTTCAGACGTCATACACCTGGACGGCTGGCTGGATAGCCTGAACCTGGATGCCTGGATCGACCTGGTACGGGATATTGCCCGCCACAATACCCTGACATCGAACACAGCACCGCCGGTATCGACCGACCTGCACATCCGTGAGGTTTCCTTGCTGGGTTACCTGGCGCAGGGCCTGAA
>JALWRY010000327.1 GCA_027080445.1 Thiohalobacter sp.
CTGGTCACGGCGCCGGACTTTAGCACATTAGCATCTTCAAATAAAGCTGGCAGAGCGTCCATATTGTGCCACGTGGAACTCGGATACCGGCGAACAGTCATAAACAAAGGAGGCGCGGATGTATCGTTGTGTACCTGTTCATCGCGAGATGGCCTGTATTCACTCACACTAAGGGGGGTGTTAGCGACAGCGGCGGAGGGCTGCGAGCATTCACTCGGAACGGTGTGTCAGATCCGGTCTGTACCTGCTGTGGGTGGCTTGCTGGTTTATCGCCGCAGCTTTATTATTTCCGGTTACCGCTCACCGGCGACCAATGCGAAGTTACACGCAAAGAGCAGTGGTGTGGCCACGCACAGCCTGCACATGCAGGGCAAGGCTGTCGATATACGCCTGCACGGTTGCAAGCTCAATCGCCTGCGCAACGCCGCGCTGGCGCTCAGGGCCGGTGGTGTCGGTTATTACGCCAGGTCAAACTTTATCCACGTCGACACCGGTCGCGTCCGTCACTGGTAATCAGAACTCGAACTCGACAAGCGTCCTGATGGTCCGGTCGGGTGTGTCGTTATCCAGTCCCAGCACCACACCGGCTTCCCAGCGCAGTTTGCGGGCATGGCCGAGCGAGTAGCTGCCGAGGAATACCGGTCCGATCCCGAAGGTGTTCTGCGCTTTATAGAATTCGATGGCCGGCTCGAAGTGCCTGTTCAGGCGGTAACGGCCCTGCAGGTTGAACGCTGTCTCGAATTCGTCATTGACGTCCCGGCCGAATTCGTAGATCCCGAACAGGTTGGCGGTACCCGACCAGCGACCCCATTCTTTTTCCAGCAGCAGGGCGGAGGAGAGTTCGGTCAGATCGCCATCGAATTTCGATTCGACATCGAATAACAGGCCGGCATCGGCCGCATATTCACCCTGCTCGGTTAGCTGTCGAAGACCTTCCACTTCGAACGACTGGATATGAAAGTCACGATCGTCATTTTTTTCCCCGATCAGATAGGCTTCCGCAAACCAGTTGTCACTGACCGCCTGACCGTAGCCAAGGCGTGCTTTGGTGCGATCGCCCGGCGCTACACTGGCGTTTTTTTCATCGAGGGAACGAAACTCGAATTCATGCTCCAGGGGTTGCACGTAAGGATGGTAGAGCTTGTCGATACGTGAGCCATTGCACAGCGCAGGACGGGACAGCGCGACCAGTAACAGCGCTGACAGGGTCAGGACAACGTAGCGGGCGGGAAAAATCATGACACCTTACCCTGGTCGACGGGCAGCGCGCGGGATCGCCCGATGGCCGCTGCCAGGCCCAGTAGTACCAGCAGGGCGATAGAATGAAAGGCAACCTGGATGGCGCCCGGTGTGGCTTCATAGCCGATCAGTACATACAGCAGCTGCCCGGTGATGGAATGTTCCGGCAACCAGTTACTGCTGTTCCACAAGGGCAGTTGCGAGGGCAGCCAGTCGGCCTGGATCAGTAGCTTGATAGCCTGTGAAAACAGGCCTGCACCAAATAAGGCCAGCAAGGCGAAGCTGATGAAAGGTACACGCTGGATGGCGGGGTGACAGAGTACATAATACAACAGCACCCCCAGGCTGATGCCGATACCTGCGCCGATGACGGCCCCCATGCTCACGGTAAGCAGTTGCGAGAGGGTACTGGAGAAGCCGTACAGGTAGACCAGTATCTCGAAGCCCTCGCGGGTTACCGCCAGTGCCACGGCCAGCGCCATCAACACGGGAATCGACCCGGTGCGGGCATCCTCGTGGCGAGTGCGGCGCAGTACAAGCAGCGCGATACTGACCAGCAGCAAGTAGATCAGCGCCTGCATGGTGGCACTGACAAACTCCTGGCCGAAACCATCGAACCACTGCGCAATGCTGTTGATACCAAGGCTGTAGCTTAGTGCACCGAGCAGGCCGATGCCGATGCCTGCGCCGGCCCAGTGGCGTGACAGCCCCAGCATCCCCGATACGGCGCCAAGCATACTGATCAGCAAGGCCGCTTCGAGGACTTCGCGCAAAACAATAATGACGGATGTAGGCAGCATGGCGGGCGCTATTCGACCACCAGCTTGCCGAGCGCGGTGGCCGGGTGAAATTCACCAAAGAACGGGTAGTCACCCGCCGTCAGCGGACCGACGAAAATTACTGTTTTGTGTTGCCCCATGATGACTTTTTCACGGTTCATTTCATAGCTCTCAAATTCCTCCGGCGTCGGGTCGCGGTTGTAGATCACCAGTTTGACCCGGGTATTTGCCGGGATCACAACCTGTTCCGGCTCAAACAGGTGATTGCGGATTTCGATAAGGAATACCGGTCGCCCGGCCTGCGCCGCCATACTACTGATCATGCCAAACAGTGCCAGCGCCAGTCGATATATTTTCCGGAATCTGTTCATGCTGCCCCCGGGTGCGGCGTAGCGTGGCGGGGAAAGGTGATGGTGACCGCCAGGCCGGATTCAAAGGAGGATTTGCCGAGCGTGATCGAGGCGCCATGCAGGTCGGCAATGTGTTGAACAATCGCCAGCCCCAGGCCACAACCCACCGTGCCGGTATTGTGTTGATCGCCACCCAGCCGACAAAAGCGCTCGAAGATGCGTGTGTACTGTTCTTCCGGTACGCCAGGCCCCGAATCCTCGATGCGCAGTGTAACGCCATGCGGCCGGTCGTTAACGGCCACGCTGACCTTGCCACCGGCAGGAGTGTATTTACAGGCATTGTCGAGCAGGTTTTTAACCAGGGTTTCCAGTGCCGGCCGGTCGCCTGACATGAGGGCTGTGCTGCCGGTGAGTTCCAGCTGTAACGCGCTGCGATCGAAGGCGGGGAACAGCCCGGCGATGGACTCCTGCACGAGTTGATGCAGGTCGAGTTCGGCCAGTTGCGCGAAGTAGTGATCGGGTGAGGTGCGATATAGCGCCAGTATCTGCTCGACCAGGTTACCCATACGCTCGACAGCGGACACCAGGCTGGCCAGTTCCGGGTTGCCTTCGGGCAGTGTGCAGGTGATGTTATGCAGGTGCACTTTCAGTGCGGCAATCGGTGTCCTGAGTTCGTGGGCGGCGTCGGAAGCGAAGCGGCGTTCACGCCCAAACGAGGCTTCCAGTCGTTGTAACAAGCCGTTGGTGGAATTGACGAGTTGCATCAGTTCAACCGGTTGCTGCCCGGCAGGCAGGGGCGACAGGTCATCGGCGCGTCGCCGGCGCAACTGGTCCGCGAGCTGGCGCAGGGGTGAAAGGCCATAGCCGACAACGAACCAGATCAGCAGTCCGGCCAGCGGCAGGGCCGCGACCACTGGCAATACCGATTCCAGGATAATGTTTTCGGCCAGGGCATTGCGCACGTCGATACGTTCGGCGGCGATGGCGCGTATCCCGCCGTTTTCATCCGTCCAGGTGTAGGTGCGCCAGCGATGCCGGTTAAAGTTGATATCCTGGAAACCGGCGCGGTTTGTGACCGGGGTGTCGGGTGCGTTATCCGAACGCCATAGTAAGGCGCCATTTCGGAAGACCTGGAAGGCGCGTTGTCCGTTGAGGCTGGCGACCGGTTCCTTGTGTGTCTGCCCGTTGATGCTGGCGCTTAACAGGCGGGCGCGCCCGGTCAGTTCGGCATCGAGCAGCGCCTGGACTTCCACCATACTGGACCGGTAACCGTGCAGGGCGGCCAGGAAAAGCGTCAGTGTCATGGTGGCGAGCAAGGCCGTGACGAGAAAACCGCGGATCGACTTCACCTGTTGGGCACCGTGTAGCCGACACCACGCACCGTCTTGATGAAACCGGCTGGCAGCTTCTTGCGTAAATGATGTACATGCACCTCGATGGAATTACTGGCCAGTTCCTCACCCCAGCCGTAGAGACGGGATTCCAGCTGTTCCCGGGAGAGGACGCGCCCGGGCGTTTCCATGAGGGCCTTCAGCAGCATGAATTCACGGCGTGTGAGTTCAATGTCGTTGTGGTCGATACTGACCTTGTGTGTCGAGGTGTCCAGGGCAACCGGGCCGATGGAGATATCCGTGCTTTGTGCGCTGCCGGTGCGGCGGTCGAGCGCCCTCAGGCGGGCAAGCAATTCGGTCATCTCGAAGGGTTTTGCCAGGTAGTCGTCGGCGCCAC
>JALWRY010000328.1 GCA_027080445.1 Thiohalobacter sp.
CGACAGCCAGCCGAGTTTGTTCCAGATCCAGCCCTGCTCGATCATGCTGCGCAGGGCCCATTCGAAAACAATGAGCGAAGGCGCAAGCCCGAAGCACACCATGTCCGACAGGCTGTCGTACTGCACGCCGAACTCGCTCTGGGTGTTGGTCAGGCGCGCGACACGGCCGTCGATACCATCCATCACCATGGCGACAAAAATCGCAATGGCGGCAGACTCGAAGTTACTGCTCATGGCCGCCACAATGGCATAGAAACCCGCAAACAGGCCGGCTGTGGTAAACAGGTTGGGCAGGAGGTAGATACCCCGGCGACGGGGACGGGCTTGCTGTTCTTCGTCCATACGGATACCCGGGCGAAACGCCTATTTGTGGACCAGGAGCGCTATTACATCAGATCCGGCCCTGACGCGCGAGCCGACATCCACCTGGATACGACTGTTACACGGCAGGTAAATCTCGACCTGCCCGCCCAGCGGAATATAACCACAACGCTGGCCCTGCCCGACACGCTCGCCGAATTCCACGTAGCAATGCGGCAGATTATGCAGCGGGCCACGGTGCATCACAATCACCAGGTCATCGTCTTCATCGGTCTTCAGCCAGACTCCGTGCGGCTGGTCTGCGCCACCATCGTGCGGCGGCTGCAACACCTTCCCCTCGACCGGGCTGCGGGTGCTGTACACGCCGGCATGACTCATGTCGATCAACACGCGTTTCGCGTCACGGTTCAGGTAGCCATCCCGGATTTCTTCCACTGCACTGATCACGCCATCGGCGGGACTCACCACCGCGCGCGGACTGGCAGGAATCTCCCGGACGGGATCACGGTACAGGTAGGCAATCAACAGGCACAGCAACCAGAATGGCGATGACCAGATCCAGCCTGCTGCATGGACAACAAACGCCCCGGCAACGGCGACAACCAGGAACGGCAGCCAGCCGGCGCGGGAAAAATAGGGATAGCGGCCTGTCGCCATGGCGTGGGGCTCGGAATAAACGGGGCTGCAACGCAGCCCCTGATTGTTATCGGTTAATTGACCTTCTTGTCAACGATCTTGTTATCGCTGATCCAGGACATCATGCTGCGCAGCTTCTGACCAACCTGTTCAATCGGGTGCTCACGGCCCAGGCGACGCTTGGCCTTCAGCGTAGCAGCGCCGGCCTGATTCTCCAGGATGAATTCGCGCGCGAACTCGCCATTCTGGATTTCCGTCAGGATACGCTTCATTTCCGCCTTGGTTTCTGCGGTAACGACACGCGGGCCGCGTGTCAGGTCGCCATACTCGGCCGTATTGGAAATCGAGTAACGCATGTTGGCGATACCGCCTTCATACATCAGGTCGACGATCAGCTTGAGTTCATGCAGGCATTCGAAGTAGGCCATCTCCGGGGCGTAACCCGCTTCGGTCAGCGTTTCGAAACCGGCCTGCACCAGCGAAGTCGCACCGCCACACAGCACCGCCTGCTCGCCGAACAGGTCTGTCTCGGTCTCTTCCTTGAAAGTCGTCTCAATCACACCGGCACGACCGCCGCCATTGGCCGAGGCATAGGACAGGGCAATGTCCTTCGCCTTGCCGCTGGCATCCTGGAACACCGCGATCAATGACGGCACACCGGCGCCCTGCGTGTAGGTGGAGCGCACCAGGTGACCCGGACCCTTGGGTGCGATCATGATCACATCGAGATCGGCACGCGGCTCGATCTGCTCATAGTGAATATTGAAGCCATGCGCAAACGCCAGCGCCGCACCCTTCTTGATGTGGGGTTCAATCTTGTCGCGGTACAGTTTCGCCTGGTGTTCGTCAGGCGCCAGCACCATGACCACATCGGCGCCCTTGACGGCATCTTCGATCGACTTGACGGTCAGCCCGGCATTTTTCGCCTTGGCCTCGGAAATCGAACCTTCACGCAGGCCGACAGTGACGTTCACGCCGGAATCCTTCAGGTTATTGGCGTGTGCGTGGCCCTGCGACCCGTAGCCGATAATGCTGACCTTTGCGCCCTTGATGATGGAAAGGTCTGCGTCCTTGTCGTAATAAATATTTAATGCCATAGCTCTGTACCCTGACTGGATTTTAAATTTGTTTACACATGCAGCGCGCGTTCACCACGCGCGATACCCGTCACACCCGACCGTACCACCTCGATAATATCGGCTTCGGAAATTGCCTCGATAAAAGCATCCAGCTTGTCGCTGGTACCGGTCACTTCGATGGTATACAAGGCGTCGGTCACGTCGATAATACGACCGCGGAAAATGTCCGCCAGACGTTTGAGTTCTTCGCGCCCGCCGTTCACGGCACGCACCTTGATTAACATCATTTCACGTTCAATGTGCGTGCCTTCGCACATATCCATCAGCTTGACCACGTCGATCAGCTTGTTCAGCTGCTTGGTGATCTGCTCGATAATCTGATCGGTCCCGGTGGTCACCAGCGTCATGCGCGACAAGGAGGGGTCTTCGGTCGGCGCCACGGTCAGCGACTCGATATTATAACCGCGCGCCGAAAACAGCCCGGCCACACGCGACAGCGCACCGGCTTCGTTTTCCATCAGTATGGAGATGATATGCCGCATGCTTACACCAGTATCATTTCATTCAGGCCGGCGCCGGCCGGGATCATCGGGTAAACATTTTCACTCGGGTCGGTCAGGAAATCCATGAATACCAGGCGATCTTTCATTTTCATTGCTTCCTTCAGGGCGCCCTCGACATCCTCCGGCTTGCTGATCTGCATACCCACATGCCCGTAGGCCTCCGCCAGCTTGACGAAGTCCGGCAGTGATTCCATATACGACATGGCATAGCGCCCCTGGTAGAAGAACTCCTGCCATTGCCGCACCATACCGAGAAAACCGTTATTCAGGTTAATGATCTTGATCGGCAATCCGTACTGCAGGCAGGTCGACAACTCCTGGATGCACATCTGGATACTGCCCTCGCCGGTAATCGTGGCCACCGTGCTCTTCGGGTGCGCAACCTGCACGCCCATCGCCGCCGGCAGACCAAAGCCCATGGTGCCCAGTCCACCGGAATTGATCCAGCGGTTCGGCTTGTCGAACTTGTAAAATTGCGCAGCAAACATCTGGTGCTGGCCGACATCGGAGGTCACGAAGGCATTGCCTTTTGTCACCTTGTACAGCGCCTCGACCACCGCCTGCGGCTTGATGTAGTCACTGTCAGTGCTGTACTTCAGGCAATCCATGGCGCGCCATTCCTCGATCTGCTTCCACCAGACCTTGAGCGCTGCCGCGTCCGGTTTTACCTTGCCGGCCTTCAGCTGGAGAACCATTTCCTTCAGCACCTGGTCGACCGGGCCGACGATGGGCACATCGACGCCCACGTTCTTTGAAATGCTGGCCGGGTCGATATCGATATGGATAATCTTTGCCGTCGGGCAGAATTTTTCCACATTGCCGGTCACCCGGTCGTCGAAACGCGCGCCGATGGCAATCAGCACATCGCAGTTGTGCATGGCCATGTTGGCTTCGTAGGTCCCGTGCATACCCAGCATCCCGACGAACTGCCGGTCGGTCGCCGGGTAGGCCCCGAGGCCCATCAGCGTGTTGGTGATCGGGAAGTTCAGCAGCTTCGTCATTTCAACCAGCTGCTTGCTGGCATTGCCGACCACCACGCCACCCCCGGTGTACAGCATGGGGCGTTTCGCCGACAGCATCAGCTCAATGGCTTTTTTGATCTGCCGCGGGTGTCCCTTGGTGACCGGGTTGTAGGAGCGCATCTTGATGCGTTTCGGGTAATGGAATTCCGCCTTCAGCGTGCTGACGTCCTTGGGAATATCGACCACTACCGGGCCGGGGCGGCCGGTGGTCGCCACGTAAAACGCCTTGCGGATGGTGAGCGCGAGATCCTTCACGTCCTTGACCAGGAAATTGTGTTTCACACAGGGCCGCGTGATGCCGACATTGTCGACTTCCTGGAAGGCGTCGTTGCCGATCAGCGCCGTCGGCACCTGGCCACTGAACACCACCATGGGGATGGAATCCATGTAGGCGGTGGCGATACCGGTCACCGCATTGGTGGCGCCAGGGCCGGAAGTCACCAGCACCACGCCGGGG
>JALWRY010000329.1 GCA_027080445.1 Thiohalobacter sp.
CTAAAGGCCTGGCTGACTGGGTAAACCGGCTGGGCGAGTCCGGCATGCCGGTTTTTGCACATACGGCCGGGGACATATCCCGGGTATCCGACAGTGCGGAAAGTAGTGCGGCGGAACTGGCGCGTGTCGTGCTCCAGGATGCCGCCATGACTGCCAAGCTGTTGCGCGTAGCGAATAGCCCCATCTTTAACCCGGTCGGCAAGAGTATCAGCACGGTCAGCCGTGCGGTGGTGGTGCTGGGGTTTCAGGAGGTGCGCAGTATCTGCCTGTCCATTGCTGTTGTGGAATCGATGCTCAAGGGCAAACAGAAGCAGCACGTTATCGAAGAGATGGCGCGTGCGTTCCACGCGGCGGTTCAGGCGCGTGCGTTTGCCCGCAAGCGCAAGGACAGTTCACCGGAGGAAGTGTTTATCGCCACGCTGTTGTACCGTCTGGGCGATATGGCGTTCTGGGCATTTGCCGGCGAGGCAGGTGAATCCCTCGACAGGGAACTCAGGCAACGTCCGGATGTGGATGCTGACAAGGTTCAACGCGAGGTGCTGGGCTTCCCGCTACGAGAGCTGACGCTGGGTCTGACGCGTGAATGGAAACTTGGCGCCCTGCTGGAAGAATCGCTTGAAGGGAAAAGCGACAAGAACCCGCGCGCCGGTAACGTGGACCTGGGGTACCAGCTGGCGGTGGCGGCCGAGAAGGGCTGGAAGGAACCCGGTGTCACAAAGCTGATCGAGCGGATTGCCGAGAATCTTTACCTGCCGGTCGAGTCTGTTCGTGAACTGGTCCAGGCCAATGCCCGTGAAGCCGCGGAAACGGCAGCTTTCTATGGTGCGGACAAGGCCAGTCAGCTGATTCCCCTGGCTGAAGGTGAAAAAGCCGCTGCTGTCATCAGTAAGCCGGGCGAAGCAATCACGGAATTTCTCGATCCCGATCCGGGTTTGCAGCTCAAGATCCTGCGCGAGCTGTCATCGCTGATGGAAACCCGGCCGGATTTCAATCTGGTGCTGGAAATGGTGCTGGAAGGCATGTATCGCGGTATCGGCATGGATCGCAGCCTGTTTGCCCTGCGCACGCCAGACCAGCGGTTCCTCGCCGGGCGTTATGCGCTGGGCGTGGACAACGAGCGTTTGCGCCGCCAGTTCCAGGTCGAGACGGTTGCCGGCAAACATAATATTTTCACCCATGTGATCGAACAGCGTAAGTCGATCTGGCTGGGAGAGAATGATGATGTATCGCTGGTGACGCCGGAAGTGAAAACCATCACGCTAGGCGCCGACTTTTTCGTGACGCCGATTGAAATACACAACAAGGTTATTGGCGTCTTCTATGCCGACCGTCAGCCCAGCGGCCGTGCGCTGGACGAGGAGAGTTTCGCCAGTTTCCGGCATTTTGCCCAGCAGGGTAATCAGGCGCTGGCATTTCTCAGCGGCAAGTAATCCCCAGCCATGCCACCCATTGTTTGAAGACATCCGGGTCCAGCGCGGCAGCGGCGGAGCGGGGTTCCAGCGTCGGGCGGAAAACCGGTTCACCTTCCAGTGTCACGGCAGAGCCGCCGGCTTCCTCGAGCACCAGGCTACCGGCCGCATAGTCCCAGAGTTTTTGCTTTCCATGCAGGTAAACGTGGCAGCGGCCGGCCGCCAGCCAGCACCAGTCCAGCGCCACGGCGCCGAAGCTGCGTTGTGATTTGTAGGGTGGTTCAGCCGCCAGTCGGCTTGCCAGGGCGGGTTCCAGCCGTTTCAGGTCAATCAGCGCCATACCGTCGGACAGCGGGGTGGGAAGGTGGTGTGCCTGCAGGCGCGTGTCATTGAGCCAGGCGCCCTCGCCGCGTGAAGCGGCAAAACACTCCTTGCGGCTCGGGTCGTAGACGACGCCCATTTCCACCCGGTTGTTGCGGATCAGCCCCACCGAGACCGCATAGTAGGGTACGCCGGCAGAGAAATTGCTGGTGCCGTCCACCGGGTCCACACACCAGACGCCGCTGTCACTGTGTTGCAGGGCGCGTTGCTGTGCCTCGTCGCTCATTTCCTCGCCGAGCAGATCGATGTCCGGCCATTGCTCGCCCAGCGCCTGCGCCAGGGCATTTTGCATAATGACGTCCGCCTCGGTGACCAGGCTGCCGTCGGACTTGCGTGAGCCGGAATGGCAGCAGAAGCGTTGTGGTAGTTCGCGGTCGGCGATTTCACGGATAAGTTGGGCTAAACGGGAAAGGTTGTCGGGAATCATGGATTGCCTGAAGGGTTCGAGTTGGTATGATCGCGGATCAGTCATCATTGTCGCACAAAGGATACCCATGGGCATAAAGAAAACCCGGCACAAAAAATCCGCAAAATCATCCAGGGCGCAGAAGAGCGGAAAGCCGCGCAAGGCCGAAACCGAGGATAAATATGTCCTCTACGAGAAGTCGGTTCAGGCGACGGACTTTGAATACGAGTTTATCGACACCAACTTTCAGCGTATCCGCGGGCGTACCGCCACGCTGCTGCGCGAGGATTTCTGTGGTACGGCAAAGATGTGCTGCGAATGGGTGCGGGGACGCCCCGACAACCAGGCCGTTGGCGTGGACTTTGATCCCGAGGTGCTGGCCTGGAGCCGTGACAACCACATTGCCGGTCTTGAAGCGGAACAGCGTGCTCGCGTCACCCTGTTGCAGAGTGATGTGCGCTCGGTAAAAACCGATCCGGTCGATATCGTACTGGCGATGAATTTCAGCTGGCAGATCTTCGAGGAACGCAAGGTGCTGGTCGATTACTTTGCCTCGGTACGCGACAGTCTGGTCGATGACGGCATTCTGTTCATGGATGCATTCGGGGGTTACGAGGCCTACCAGGAAATCGAGGAAAAGACCAAACACAAGGGCTTCAATTACATCTGGGAGCAGGAAAGCTATGACCCGGTCACCGGCCACATGGTGTGCAATATCCACTTCACCTTCAGCGACGGTTCCAAAATGGAACAGGCGTTCCACTATGAATGGCGCCTGTATGGTCTGCCGGAACTGAAGGAGATACTGCTCGACGCCGGCTTCTCCAACGTGACGATTTACCTGCAGGGCTGGGACGAAGACGATGAACCGGACGGCGATTTTGTCCCGGCCGAACACGGCGACGCCGATCCCGGCTGGATCGCCATGATCAGCGCGGAAAAATAGCCCGGGTCAGTGGCGCGGCTGGGTCAGCAGGCGAACCAGTACCCAGCCATCCTGCGGGTTAAGACTGTGACCTGCCGGGACAGACACGGTTTTCACGCGCCCGCGCAGTGCGGGGACATTGTTCAAGTCCTGGCTGTAGGCCGGTACGATACCGTCCCCTGATCCATCGGGCGCAGTATGGATGATGGCATAGTAGTGGATGTCTGCATGGGGTTGGCGGTTCAGCCCACTGAGGATATTGCCGGATTCCGCCGGCAACAGGTCGATCAACGCGCCGCGTGAATGTTCCAGGTAGTTGTACTCCTCTCCACCCAGCACCGACTTCATGAATTCGATACCCGGGCCGGGGCAGAAGAACGGCTTGGCATCGACCACGTCCAGTCCCTGTGCGGCGCGAAATGTCCCCAGGTTGGGTGCGGCGATGGTGATCAGCGTATCGACACCGTAGGGATTCGTGCCTGCCACCAGCATGCGTGCGACCACACCCCCTGCGGAATGGCCAGCCAGGATCAGCCGCTCACCGGGATACCATTGACGTAGCGTGGACAGTTCACGGGCCAGCACCGAGGCCTGTATCGACAGAGGCGCGGCCGCCGGTACATTCACGCTGTAGCTTTTGTTGCGCGCCGCTGACAGGCTGGCCGGGTAACGCATGCCTTCCGGGGTTACGGTGAGTACGCCGGCGGGTTGCCAGCCATTTCCGGCCAGCACGGCGTTTACGCCACTGGTATCCCAGGTGCGTGCGTCTGCCATATAGCCATGCACCAGCACCAGCACGTCGGCACGCACGGGCTGTACCAGCATCGCCAGTAATCCGACCAGAAACGCAAATTTTTTCATGTCGCTACCTCTTGCCACCCGGGCTGCCAACGTCGTAAAAAACAGTAATTGTACCACTTGTGAAGTGCATTGATCCGCGTCAAGCC
>JALWRY010000330.1 GCA_027080445.1 Thiohalobacter sp.
ACATAGACAACCCGGGAACATGAAACGTTTAACGGCTGGCCACTGTCTGAAATAACAAATGGAAAATAAGGAGGCATCCGCGAGTGAACACCCTGTTCTGGATACTTTCTGCCGTTGCTGTGGCCTGGCTGCTGGCGTACTTTCGGGTTTCACTGGCCGTGGCCACAGGGGTTGCGGCAGCCTTCCTTGCGCTGTGTTTTGTGATCCCCCCGCATTCACTCCTGGCGATCATTTTTATTTCGCTGGTATTTGTCCTGGTCGCCGCCCTCCTGAACCTCCCCGTGCTGAGACAACGCTGGATAAGCGCACCGGTGTTACGAATTTTCAAAAAAATCATGCCCGCTGTCTCCCAAACCGAACGCGAGGCACTGGAAGCCGGGGGGGTCTGGTGGGACGGTGAATTATTCAGCGGCAAGCCGCGCTGGAAGCAGTTGCTCGACCTTCCGCCACCCACCCTGTCTGAACGGGAACAGGCCTTTCTTGACGGTCCTGTAGAAGAATTGTGCCAGATGCTGGACGACTGGAAAATCACCCACGACATCCTGGATCTGCCTGAAGATGTCTGGCAGTTTCTGAAAGAAAAACGCTTTTTCAGCATGATCATTCCCGAACAATACGGTGGCCTGGGTTTTTCCACACTGGCGCATTCGGCCGTAGTGGTAAAAATTGCCAGCCGCAGTGTCAGTGCCGCCAGCACCGTCATGGTGCCCAATTCGCTCGGTCCGGCGGAACTGTTGCTCCACTACGGCACCGAGGAACAAAAGAACTACTACCTGCCACGACTCGCCAGCGGAGAAGAAATCCCCTGCTTCGCACTTACCGCGCCGGAAGCAGGCAGTGATGCGGCCGCGATGCCGGACCGGGGCATCATCTGCAAGGGTGACTTCAAGGGTGAGAAGGATGTACTCGGCATCCGGCTTGACTGGGAAAAGCGCTATACCACACTGGCGCCGGTAGCCACGGTACTGGGCCTGGCGTTCAAGCTGTATGACCCCGAGCATCTCCTTGGTGAGCAGGAAGACATTGGTATTACCCTGGCATTAATCCCGACCGACACACCCGGCATCCGTATCGGTCGCCGGCATATCCCCCTGAACATGATGTTTCAGAACGGGCCGCACCAGGGGAAGGACGTTTTTATCCCCATCGACTGGATCATCGGCGGTCCACAACACGCGGGACACGGCTGGCGCATGCTGATGGAAAGGCTGGCAGTGGGGCGTTCTACCTCCCTGCCCGCGCTGAGTACGGCGGCGGGAAAAACCGCTTCCCGCTTCACCGGGGCGTACGCACGTGTCCGTACCCAGTTTCAGCTCCCCATCGGACGCTTTGAAGGCGTGGAGGAAGCCCTCACCCGTATCGCCGGCTACACCTACATGCTGGATGCCGCAAGGACAGTCACAGCCGTGGCAATCGATAACGGCGAACAACCCTCCGTGCTGTCCGCCATTATTAAATACCATTCCACCGAGACCATGAGGAAGGTCATCAATGACGCCATGGATGTACTGGCTGGCGCCGGTATATCACTGGGGCCGCGTAATATCATGGGACGGGTTTACCAGGGAGTCCCCATCGGTATTACCGTTGAAGGGGCTAACATCCTCACCCGCAGCCTGATTATCTTTGGGCAGGGTGCTGTGCGCAGCCACCCCTGGGTCTACAAGGAAATGCAGGCGGTAGCAGACACGGATACCCGACGCGCCATCAGGCACTTTGACAAAGCCCTGTTCGGTCATGTTGGCATGGTCATCAGCAACCTTGCCCGGACGCTGTTTATGGGGCTGACCGGCGGCCGCCTTGTATCCCGACCGGTTAGGGGTGCATCGGGCCTCTATTACCGGCAGCTGGAACGGATGTCGTCCGCGTTTGCCCTGTGCGCGGACCTGACTATGCTGACGCTGGGAGGCGCCCTCAAGCGGAAGGAAAAACTCTCGGGCCGTCTGGCCGACATACTCAGCCACCTGTACCTGGCATCGTGTGTACTGAAACACTACGAAGACCAGGGGCGCCCGGAATCCGACACGCCATTAATGCGATGGGCCTGTGAGCAATCCCTGTACGAAATACAGCACGCCTTCGATCTGCTGTTCCAGAACTTCCCCAACCGGCCACTTGCCGGGTTGATGCGCTTGCTGGTTTTCCCCGCCGGCCCGGCCTTCAGGCCACCGGGTGACAGGCTCGGCCACGAGGTTGCAAGCCTGATCCTGGAACCTTCGACCGCACGCGACCGCCTGACCGAAGGCATCTATCAGCCCGACAGTGTGCTGGAACCCCTCGGCCGTGTCGAAGACGCCCTGTTGAAGGTTATCGCGGCCGAACCGGTACGAAAACGTATTCACAGGGCCATCAAAACAAAACAACTGCCGGCTGACAAGTCAGAAGAAGACGTCATTGAGCAAGCCGTCAGGGAAAACATCATTAACGATGAAGAGGCCGAATGTTTTCGCCAGGCGCTGGCGGCTCGTGAGGACGTTATCCAGGTTGATGATTTCCCACCCGATCTGGGTTCGGAGTCGTCAGTCACCAGGGAATGACAAAATCAGCTTATCTTCAGACCGGGCAAATCACCTGCAACCACACTGGCGAGTCCGTCCCCTGCACCGGCATGCCAGAAGCCTGCCATAACCATCAGAGGCCACCATGAAAACATGGCCATTACAAAATGGGTTCCGGAAGTTCGCCAAATGGCTTGGACTCCGAAGCGCAACAACACCACAGCATCCACCGCGGATCGGTGTGGTACTGAGTGCTGGCGGAAGCCGTGGCGTCTATGCCCACACCGGCTTCATGATGGCACTGGAGGAGATGGGCATCCCTGTCTCAGCCGCGGCCGGTTGCAGTGCCGGCGCCGTGGTGGGTGGTATCGCTGCCAGCGGCACCGATCTGAAAGCCTGGGCCGATGCCATTCATCACGTCAGGCGTGAAGAGTTCTGGACGCCGGATCCTGTACGCCATGTCATCTGGAGCATAGTCAGGAACAAGGGAATCGGTTTCACCGGCTTATCTGATACGGCGGCTGCGACAGATTTCTTTCGACGCAACCTCACTGCTCAATCCTTCGAGGACTGTCGTTATCCACTATATATTACGGCGATTAATCTGGACCAGGGTGAAAAGGTTGTATTCAACACAGGTGAGCTGGCGCCACGCATGATGGCGAGCGCAGCAATACCTATCCTGTACAAGCCGGTGATTATCGATGATCGTTACTACAGCGACGGTGCGCTGATCGACCTTGCGCCGGCCGATGCTATCTGTTGCAAACACGGACTGGACGCCTTGATTGTACACCAGATCGGGCGACACCCCGGCCGGGAAAACGATATGAGCAAGGTTCTTCAACAACCCTGGCCCCTGCTGGAAATTATTAATCGCCTGTTGCTTCATCAGCGGCCCTGGTATCTCACCGACCAGGAGTCAGGCTTTGCACTATGCCGTTGCAACTGTGGCACAGCCGTCATTGTGCTGGAACCAGAATTGCCTGAGCTGCCCTGGCCACATACCGAGGGCGGGTCGAAAATTCTGGAAATCGCCAAACAGAAAACCCTGGCCTTGCTGCAGCCACACCTCGAAGCATTGCTCACAGACCCGCGTCAGCGCTTACCAATACCCGCCACTGAACAGCACAGGACACAGCCTGATGATGCAGCAAGGTGCGTAGCAAATCGTTCACAGATGCCCTGAACGGGAAATCCCCAACGCGAGCCGCAGTGTAAACCATAACGCCAACACAAAACCGAAACCTGCTCACCAGCCACCGCAGCATTGGGATCCAGTGATTTAATGATGGGTCAGCTTTTGGGTACGGGTACCTGGCGCATATACATGCATGCGACTGCCAGAACCGGTTCAGACACCGTGTCCTGACCTTACTTATAGAGGTCATCACGTCTCAGGGGTACGGGTTGCTGCTGGTGCTTATGACCGACCAGCACCTGGTGCAGACCAATGCTGCCTTCATCGAAATAATAGGCACAGCCGGCCATATACAGGCGCCACAAGCGGTAGGTCACTTCACTTGAACAGGCTATTGCTTCGTCACGCCTTGCCTCCAGC
>JALWRY010000331.1 GCA_027080445.1 Thiohalobacter sp.
CAAGGCTATCGCCTGCGCGCCGAGGCGGAACAGCGCCTGGATGCTTCCGCGCTGTCGCCGGGACCGCTCAATTTCCTGCGTGGTGGCAAATGGCTGGTGTACGCGCGCCGCGCCGGCACCACCCCCGGTTCGCTGCTGGACCTGTTTATTTACATCGACCACGCGCCGCGTCCGCAGGTGCTGGTGGCGCAACGCGCCTCCGTCGAAACCCATGCCGGTAACCGTTACCTGGTACTCGGTGAGGGTTACCAGTATGACGGCCGAGCCGGTCAGGCCGACTACCGGCGTTTGCGTTTTCATGACTACCGGATTCGACTCAATCCGTCGCAGGTCAGGGTGCCGGACAAACAGGATGCTGTCAGCACGGCCGACCTGCTGGCCGGGCAGACGCCGGCAGCTCGCGCAGAACTGGCTATGCGCGTGGCAAGACCGTTGAGCGTGCTGGTCCTGTTTCTGATTGCTGTTCCCCTGGCCCGGTTTCAGCCGGCGGGCAGCCGGTACACGCCGTTGTGGCTCGGGGTGCCGGTATTTACCCTGTATTACAGCCTGCTGGGTGTCGGGCGCCTGTGGATCGAACAGGGCAGGCCGGTTGCTGAATCCGGCCTCTGGTGGGTGCATGGAGTCATATTGTTGCTCACCGGCGTGGCGTTATTCCTGCGCAGGCGGTTTGTCGCATGAAACGTCTGGATCGTTATATCGCGCGTTCATTGATGTCGGCGACACTACTGGCCTGGCTGGTTATGGTCGCGCTTGAAGGACTGTTTACCTTGCTGGGCGAACTGGGCGACCTCGGTCGCGGACATTATGGCTGGCAGGATGCACTGTGGTTCGTGTTGCTATCACTACCGGCCAAAGCCTGGCAGGTTTTCCCGATGGCCGTGTTGATCGGGACACTGCTGGGCCTGGGTAATCTTGCCGCCCAGGGAGAATTGAACGCGTTTCGACTGGCCGGGTGTTCCTCGTTGCGCCTCGGGCTTTCCGCGCTGTTTGCCGGTGTGTTGATGCTGGTGCTTGCCCTGCCGCTCGGAGAAGGCCTTGCGCCTGTCGCCAGCCAACAGGCCGGTAACCTGCGTACCCGGGCGATTTTTGGTGATGTCGGCCTGCACAGTGGCAGTGGCTTCTGGGTGCGCAAGGGGCGGCAGATGATCCAGGTCGGTCATACGGAACCGGATGGCAGCCTGTTCGATATTCGTATTTATACGCTTGACGAAACCCCTCAGCTGCTTGCCGCCAGCGCCGTGGCATCCGCTGTTTACCGCGCCGGGGGCTGGACGCTGAAAGACATTCGTCGCACGCACTTTGGCGGGCAGGCTATTGCCGTCGAAGCGCAAGAACAGGCGACGGTGAAACAACTGGTCGATCCACAACTGGCGCGCCTGCTTGCGCAGCGGGTTGGTGTGTTTTCCCTGCCGCAACTCAGGCGTTATATCGAGGGACTGGCGCACGGCGGCATGCGGGTTGACCGCTACCGGCTGGAATTCTGGCAGCGTGTCATGGCGCCGTTGTCGGTACTGGCCATGTTGTTGTTATCGGTCGGCATGGTGCTGGGGCCGCTGGGCCGTCAGGGCGTGGGACTGCGGGTGCTGGTTGGTGTCTTACTGGGATTGTTTTTCAGGGTCGCGAGCGGGATGTCAGCACACGCCGGGCTGGTCTACGGCAGTGCACCCTGGTTTGCCGCACTGTTGCCTTCGTTACTGGTGTTTGTGACAGCGATTATTCTGGCCCGCCGTTCTGTAAAACCGGGGTCAGTAAAACCGGGGTCAGAACGCAATTGTTTCTAATATTAGGGAAATCTGTGTTCTGACCCCGGTTTTCTAACGACCGAGCGGGTTTTTATCGAGCTGCACGATGCGGGTTTCAGAGTAGCGGTCGTGCCAGGTCAGTTTGTCCTTGTCGACCAGCATCCACAGGTAACCGATGCCGAACAGCAGTGCAGAAGGGATAGCCACCAGGAAACGCAACAGCGCCTGCCACAGGCTGATTGGCCCCGGGTTGATATTGCGTAACTGCAAGCGCCAGCTGCGCATCCCCAGCGTTTGTCCACCGTGCATCCAGAACCAGCTATAGAAGAAGAAGCTGATAAATAACAGGTAGGTTGTCACATACGGATTGTGTTTGAACGCTTCGCCATGATTCAGTGGCAGCAGAATTGCCGTGGCGATAAACCACACTGCCAGTAACAGCAGCGAATCGTAGAGCAGTGCGGCGAGCCGGCGGAAAAGACCGGCGGGTTTTGGTGGGTTTTCAGAATCTGGCATGGTCATCCTGATGACATGAGTGCATCCCCTAATGTACGGCGTCCGGCATGCCGGCTGCAACGGTGACAAGCGGGTTTTGCTGTGCTATGAAATGACTACGGGATACGGAAAAACACCCGTCCCGGACGGGATCGCCGCAAGGCGTTAAATAACAAGAGCACAAAGGAGTACCTGGATGAGTGTCTATGCCGAGCTGGCGGACATCCCCGGTGTGATTGCGGCAGGTGAATACGCCTACCGCGGGGATCGATACAACTACAAGG
This sequence comes from Thiohalobacter sp., assembly GCA_027080445.1. Lineage (GTDB taxonomy): Bacteria > Pseudomonadota > Gammaproteobacteria > DSM-19610 > DSM-19610 > Thiogranum. The sequence continues at coordinate 2,522 of JALWRY010000331.1, forward strand.
GCCAGCTGAACGACGAAATGGCGCGCATGGCTTCCATCATGTGTCGCGCAACCACCATGGGAACCCACATGCAGACGGAGATCCTCTGCGCCAACAGCGAGAACTGCCCGTTCGATCCGGCGCACGGCTGGATGGTGCGTGGCCCGCAATTCAGCGTGTGCGTGGTGGCCAATGTGTTTTGTTTCCTGCAGAACGAAGCGGGCCTGTTGAACCGGGTGATGCAACAGATGCAGGACAAACTCGCGGACGTGGATGAAATGATCTAGCGCCGGTGATGTTGCCGGCCAGCCAGTTGGAGAAAAATAATGAGCAGTCTAGACAAGCTGATGAACCTGCACGGCGCTGCCGCTGCCTTTGAATTTTCGGATAGCGGTGAACTGACCAATCAACGAATTTCCGATGACTCGGATTTAACTACCGATGCGTTGGACCTGCTGGCGCATGTCTTTGTGGCCAATATCGCCATTGCCACCATGCAGGCGCGCGGCTGGGAAAAGACCACAGGGCAGGGCGGTTTCTACCCGGTACAGGGTTTTACCCTGATCGGTCTGGAATGGTCGGCCGTGGGTAACGGGCATCGTGGCGTGGTGCTGCGTAACAACGCTTGTGATTTCGAAGCGGCCTATGCCGCGCTGGACAGTTGAGCGTGCGCCATGATTAAACATTTACTCGCGCTCGACGGCGTCGTTGTCGTTTGTCATTTCCGCGATGATGGCGCCCTGGTAGAAGGCTACGGCCTGCTGGGCGATGACATGATGGTGCGTCTTGCCAAGTTCGCCCATGACTACAAGCGCATGGTGCAGGGCAATACCGACCAGTTTTCGATGTTCACCGGCATGTCGGGCTGGACACCGCCGGGTGGCTGGATCGTGCGCGGCGCCAAAGCGACCGTGTGCAGCGTCAGCAACCTGGTGTGCTTCATTGATAACGAGGAAGCCTCGCTCAACGAGGTGATGCAAGCGCTGACAGAAGCGTCGCGCTACTGAATTGGTGCTCCCTAGGGGAATCGAACCCCTGTTACCGGCGTGAGAGGCCAGTGTCCTGACCGCTAGACGAAGGGAGCTAAAGAACGCTGAATGGATCTTGCAGCGGTGTTATTATACGCGCAAGCGATTCAGGGACAAGCTAATTAGAGTGAATAATCAAGGCGATATCGCGCCCGGTAGTCAACCCGTCACTATCCCACGGCCAGAGCACAGCATTTCGCGCGCCAGCATCAGCTCGGCGGCGCTCAAGGTGTTGTACGGCCTGAAAGAAGCCGGATACCAGAGTTTCCTGGTCGGTGGCGGTGTGCGCGACCTGTTGCTGGGGCGGGAACCCAAGGATTTCGACGTCAGCACCGACGCCACCCCGGAAGAGATCCGCAGCCTGTTTCGCAGCTGCCGGCTGATCGGGCGGCGTTTCCGGCTGGCGCATGTGCGTTTTGGCCGCGAGGTGATCGAGGTCGCCACCTTCCGCGCCCGCCACGACGAACAGTCAGACGAGGACAAGGACAGTGCTCACTCCGAGGAAGGCCGCATCCTGCGCGATAACG
>JALWRY010000332.1 GCA_027080445.1 Thiohalobacter sp.
TTGCAAATGCCCGTTTGTATCTAGGTGTGCGCGCTCTGCTAGGGGACTACACGGATGTCCCGACTTATCCAGCGTGGAACGGCGGGACAACTTGGACAAACCCGAACCTGTATCGCGGTGCGGCGAACGTCACCCCGCCCCTCAACCAATGGGTCGAATATGTAGGTGAGTTCTGGGGAAGCGAGGTCCGGCAAGATGCCGTTTATATTCGCCCGTTCATCTTTGCGAACTATGGGTCGCCGTGGAACACGGTAAACGGCAACATCCAGAGATTTTCGCATTTTTCGCTGGAAGACATCACGGCGGAATACAACGCCGCTCAATCCGCCAGCGCGGCAGCAACCAGCGCCTCGAATGCCGCCGCCAGCGAGACTGCGGCAGGGCAGTCGGCAAGTGCGGCCCAGACCGAGGCCACAAACGCTGCAACCAGTGCATCTAATGCGGCAACGTCAGCGTCGAATGCCGCCACCAGTGAAACCAATGCAGCAGGAAGTGCGGCGTCGGCGGCGAGCGCCACATCGGCTGCGGCTCAATCGGCTACGGACGCGGGCAACAGTGCAACAGCGGCCTCGAACAGTGCGAGCGCCGCACAGACCAGCGCGACAAACGCAGCACAGTCTGCATCAGCGGCCCAGTCTTCCGCCACTCAGGCTGCTACAGATGCAGCCAACGCGGCGACATCTGCCTCGCAGGCTTCGACCTCTGAGAGCAATGCCGCAGGCTCGGCTGCACAGGCGGCGACCTCGGCCACCAACGCGGCCAACTCGGCGACCAGTGCGGGTAACAGCGCGACAGCCGCGTCGAACAGCGCGTCCACGGCTTCGACCAAGGCATCACAGGCCGCGACCAGTGCGTCTGCGGCACAATCGTCTGCCACACAAGCGGCCAGTTCTGCATCTGCCGCATCTGTTTCAGAGACTAATGCTGCTGCCTCCGCGACAAACGCTTCCGGTTCTGCCGCTGCTGCCCAATCGGCCAAAGAGGTGGCTGTCAAATCCATCGGGCAGGGGGTTTCTCCCGACCCTGTATTCTCAACATGGGGCGGCTCTGGTTCTCCGAATGGCTATGCCCTTGCCGTTTCACAGGGATCGGCCACGAAGAACACAGCCAATGCGAAATACGGTGTTGCCATCGACTTCACCACGGCCAATCCGCCCACGATAGAGAACCCGTGGATCGGCCTATATGGCAATGCGTTTGATGGCACGAGTGTATCAGCCGTGCTGGCGACTTTTGAACTCGAACTTGTTTCTGGTGCGTGGCAAGGCTCGTTCCAAGCATATTGGGTTCCGATCGGGACAGGCGGCACACAGGCCGGAGTTGATGTCGCCATCAGCGCACATCTGCTCTCCCAGACAGGTGTCGTTCAGCGCGCGGAAGTCATGTTTGAGCGCCCGGCGAATTTTGTGCCCGGCACTGGACCGACGATCATTCGGGTCTGGTATTCGCCCGCATCCCTGTCCGGTGACGGTCGAGGCTACAACAAGACACGTCTCCATTATTTCGACTGGAAGCCGGTTTACAAATCGGCTTGGACCTCGATTGTCCAGAGCGCAATCAAGACGGTTGATGACATCAAGGCGTCGGCACTGGCGTTCCGGGCAAAGGCTGGAATAGCCGGAGCGGAACTTGAACTGGTTGCTCTGAGCAACCCAACTGGAAACCCGACATCGACTGCACGGATTTCGGCCGACAACATTCTGCTCGATGGTTCTGTCCGCGCCAAAAAGATGACCATTGACGATTATCTGGACATCAATGCCATCACCGGCGCGTTCAGGGTCGGCAAGCAGAGCGCGATAGATTTCGTCAATGACGGCATGTATATCGGGCGCACCAATGACGGTGGTGGTGTCCTTGGTTTCGGCTTCCACGCTGGCAGGGTCTCCGGCGGGGTCGAGGAATACATCCAGCACACCAAGGCCAACGGTCTTCGCATCAAGAACGCCTCGTTCTTCATTGGCGCAGGTGCGGCGCAGTCCAGCACATATTCGTCCAGCCAGACCGTCACCATTCCGGCAGGAACACAGTTGCTTACATTGGAGATCGTCGGCGGTGGCGGCGGTGGTGGTAACGGACAGTATGTCAACCAGACCCTAGACGGCCCAAATGGACCTGCGGTCACAGTTACTCTGAAAAATGGCGCTACCACGATAGCTACATGGACAGCTAACGGCGGTGTTGGTGGTGCTGGCGGAGGCAAGCCTGCAAAACCGGGATGGACAGGTGTTCAAACCTCGCCCCTGACGCCTCTAGGCGATGGTGGTCCCGGCGGTGCGGGGGCCTATATCGGGGGCGGAAAGGGGTCTGCCCCTACCATCGGGATAAACGGTTCTCCGGGCGATGCGGGTCAATATATCAAGATTCAGGATTACGATGTCTCAACATTGTCCAATCCGACGCTTGTTCTGACTTTCGGAACAAGGGCGACGGACTACTGGTGGGGACCGGGCGCTCCAAACGCCGGTGGTGTGCGTGTGCAGAGCAAGAAAAACGTGGACATCCCTGCTGGTCCTGTCGGACTGAAACCATCCGCCACAGGCACGTTTACGGTTAATGCTTACACGGCTGGATCATTCCCTGCCCTGACACCTACACGGGGTATGTGGGTGGTGGATGATTGCCCGAACGGTTGGCAGATCGACCCCGGTGATGGGACGATCATTAGAACAACTCCATACGGAGTGACGTTCGTCGCATCGAACACCCCAACATGGGGAACAACGCATTCACAAACTCTAACGCTGAGGTATTGGTTTTGGCCGATGTAAAGATCATCCGCAAGGGACGGTATCTGCGCGAGCAATATGGGCGCGGGGAAGTGCAGATCATTGACGAGGCTGCGACCCCCGTCCGACTTGGCTTCCTGTGGGTTGCAGAGGGTGCCCAAGGCAAGGGCATAGGCAAGGCGCTCATAATGGACGCGCTCGACCGGTTCGGGTTCATCACTGGCGGGAGCAAGGCTTGGGGGTTCACCCATGCTCCTGCCGCCAATCAGGCATGGCTGAACGACTGGTATGACCGTCTGGGCGTCGAATGGGTTTCTGGCAAGAAGCCCGGCCCTGACGAATGGGGAATGTGGACGCTGAAAACATGACCATGAAGCATTACGCAATCTATGATCCGAAAACGAAGGTCGTTCAGTCTATTGTCTCGACCGACAACAAGGACATCGTGAAGGACACGCCAAATCTGGTGGAGGTTCCGGCAGGCACGGTGATCGACCAGCCTGATGACTGGGTTTATGTGCCCTCGACAGGGAAGCTGAAATTCGTTGGGCGCGTTGTGCAACCTGACGAGGTGGAAACATGGGTCAACGAGCAGCTTGCATCCTCCGACTGGACGCAGTTCCCGGACAGCCCGCTGAGTGCCGATGATCGTGCAGCGTGGGCGGCCTATCGGGATGCCTTGAGGAAATTCAAGGTGTCCTACAAGCCGGTCAAGAAACCGGCATGGCCGACACCACCCACCGGCAAGGCGGCCTATGCCGTGATTATGAACGACCGGCTGAACCAGTATGCCGAGACACAGGCAGCCCGGATCACACGCGGCAGGGATCGTCTGGCGATGACCTACCTGCAAAAACAGCTTGAAGCCCGTGACGTGCTGGCTACGACAAATCCCGTGGCAGCAGATTATCCACATCTCTCGGTCGAGGTGGGTGTTACGGCACCGGATATTGTCGGTGTCGCCAAGGCGGTCTTGGCAAAGGCGGCTGCATGGAGCGCAGCTAACGCGCAGATCGAACTGGCCCGGCAGAAGTTTCAGGCGGCGTTGAAGGCTGCCAGCACGAATGCGGGAATCGACACGGCCTTTTCCACGGCGCGGAGTTCCATCGATGCGGCGGTCACGACACTGCTTGCCGTCTGACATGCCGCGCTGGCGCGACCTGGACCCGGCCGAGCGGCGCGCCTTCGGTAACGGGCTGGGACCGTGGTGGTTCCCGGCGTGGTTGCGCCGGTTGGCAACCAGCCTGTCGCTGGCCTTTTTTCACGAGG
>JALWRY010000333.1 GCA_027080445.1 Thiohalobacter sp.
GATGGAGATTGCCGCGCTACGCTCGCAATGACGGGGGGTTGAATTAATCAGGGCTGCTCTGGTCATGATAGGCCCGACTCAGGTCGTGAACGGCCTCGATCATGGCGGCGGCGTGTTCGGGATCAATACCGGGGTGGATACCGTGTCCAAGGTTGAACACATGCCCGTCACCCTTGCCGTAACTTGCCAGCACCTTGCCGACCTGTTCGCGAATGGTTTTCGGTGACGCATAGAGTACCGAAGGATCGAGGTTACCCTGCAAGGCCACCTGGTCACCCACGCGACGGCGCGCATCGGCGAGATCGGTGGTCCAGTCCAGTCCCAGCGCATCGGCGCCGGTATCGGTCATGGCTTCCAGCCACTGTCCGCCATTCTTGGTGAACAGGATGACGGGAACTTTCACATCGCCCATCTTTTCCTGCAGGCTGCGGATAATGCGTTCCATCGGTTTGAGCGAGAAGCGGCAGTAGTCAGAGGGTGTGAGTGCGCCACCCCAGGTATCAAAGATCATAACGGTTTGTGCACCTGCCCTGATCTGCGCGTCGAGGTACAGGGCGACCGATTGCGCGACGGTATCCAGCAGCTGGTCGAGCAGTTCGGGGCGTTCAAACATCATCGCCTTGATGGTGCGGAAGTCCTTGCTGGAACCGCCTTCGACCATGTAGGTGGCCAGCGTCCAGGGGCTGCCGGAAAATCCGATCAGTGGCACGCGGCCGTTCAGTTCGCGGCGAATCGTGCGCACCGCATCCATCACATAACGCAGTTCCTGTTCCGGGTCGGGCACGCCGAGCGCGGCAATCTGTTTCTCGTCACGGATGGGTGTTTTGAAGCGTGGGCCTTCGCCTTCTTCAAAATACAGCCCCAGGCCCATGGCATCCGGAATGGTCAGGATGTCCGAGAACAGGATGGCGGCATCGATCGGGAAGCGTTCCAGCGGTTGCAGGGTGACTTCGCAGGCCAGGTCAGGGTTGGTGCAAAGGTCCATGAAGCTGCCGGCCTTTTTGCGCGTTTCGCGGTACTCGGGCAGGTAGCGCCCGGCCTGGCGCATCATCCATACGGGGGTGACATCAACCGGTTGCCGTAACAGGGCGCGGAGGAAACGATCATTTTTCAATTCTGGCATGGGCATTATCTGTACCGGTTGATTCAACGTTGTGTTAGCGGGGTAATTCCGATGAACCCATCAGGTATTCATCGACCGCCCGGGCGCATTGCCGGCCTTCGCGGATCGCCCACACCACAAGTGATTGCCCGCGGCGCATATCGCCGGCGGCAAACACCTTGTCGATGGAGGTTTTGTAGGCCTGTTCACCTTCGGTGTCGCCCTTTACATTACCACGGGGATCGTATTCCACACCGAGATCATTCAACAGCCCTTCCTGGACGGGGTGGACAAAACCCATGGCCAGCAGGGCCAGCTCGGCTTCGATCTCGAAGTCGCTGCCTTCGATCTCGTTCATCTGCCAGGCGCCCTTGTCGTCCCTGTTCCACTCGACGCGTACGCAGTGCAGTTTTTTCAGTTTACCGTTTTCACCGATGAATTCTTTTGTTGCCACACTCCATTCACGGGTGACGCCTTCTTCCTGTGACGTTGACGTACGCAGCTTGTTGGGCCACTCCGGCCAGGTCAGCAGCTTGTCTTCCTTTTCCGGCGGTTTCGGCAGGATTTCGATTTGTGTCACGGCTTCGCAGCCCTGACGGATGGAGGTGCCGATACAATCGGAACCGGTATCGCCGCCGCCGATGACCACCACTTTTTTACCGGTGGCCAGGATGGCAATGTCTTCCGGGATGCTGTCGCCTGCCACACGGTGGTTCTGTTGCGGCAGAAACTCCATGGCGAAGTGTACGCCGTCGAGTTCGCGTCCGGGAACCGGCAGGTCGCGTGGCTGTTCAGAGCCACCGGTCAGTGCAATGGCATCGAAATCACTGAGCAGGTCTTTTGTACTGAGGTCCTTGCCGATATGGGTATTGGGCCTGAAGCTGACGCCCTCGGCTTCCATCTGTTGCATACGCCGGTCGATGTGCTGTTTCTCCATCTTGAAGTCGGGGATGCCGTAGCGCAGCAGGCCGCCGAAGCGGTCATTCTTTTCAAACAGGGTGACGTCGTGTCCGGCGCGCGCGAGTTGCTGGGCACAGGCCATACCCGCCGGGCCGCCACCGACGATGGCCACTTTTTTACCGGTTTTGTGTTCGGCGATCTTCGGCTCGATCCAGCCGTTTTCCCAGGCTTTTTCGACGATAGCGCACTCGATGGTCTTGATCGTGACCGGGTCATCGGTCAGGTTCAGTGTGCAGGCTTCCTGGCAGGGCGCCGGGCAGATATGGCCGGTGAACTCGGGGAAATTATTGGTGGAGTGCAGTACCTTGATGGCCCGCTGCCAATCGCCCCGGTACACCAGGTCATTCCAGTCAGGAATGATATTGTTGACCGGGCAGCCATCGTGGCAGAAGGGAATGCCGCAGTCCATGCAGCGCGCGCCCTGCAGGCTGAGTTCCTGCTCATCGAGTTCAATGAAGAATTCACCGAAATACTTGATGCGTTCTTCAACAGGTTTGTAGCCGCGGTCTTTGCGCGGGTACTCCAGGAATCCGGTTGGTTTGCCCATAGTGTCTGTTCAGTCCTGAGATTTTAGCTTGCGGCAGCCAGGTCGTTGGCCTGTGCCTGTTTCATTTCTTCCAGCGCGCGGCGGTAGTCGACCGGCATCACCTTGACGAATTTCGGCAGCATGCTGTTCCAGTTGTCGAGGATATGTTTGGCGACGCTGCTGTTGGTGTAGTGCAGGTGTTTTTCGATCAGGCGGCGCAGCCGCAGCGCATCGTAGCGTGTCATGTCGGCGCTGATGTCGACCTTGCCGTGGGTTTCCAGGTCACCCCCCTGGTGTTCCAGGGTTTCCAGTGCTTCATCTTCTTCCGGCACGGGTTCGAGTTCGACCATGGCCAGGTTGCAGCGTGATTCGAAGTCGCCCTTTTCATCCAGTACATAGGCAATACCGCCACTCATGCCAGCGGCAAAGTTACGCCCGGTTTCACCCAGCACCACGACTACGCCGCCGGTCATGTATTCGCAGCCATGATCGCCGACGCCTTCGATGACGGCCGAAGCGCCCGAGTTACGCACAGCGAAGCGTTCACCACCCACGCCGCGGAAATAACATTCGCCGGAAATGGCGCCATACAGCGTGGTATTACCGACGATGATATTTTCTTCCGGCACAATCGGGCAGTTGGCCGGCGGGTAGATCACCAGCCGTCCGCCGGACAGGCCCTTGCCGACGTAGTCGTTGCCTTCGCCTTCCAGTTCCAGCGTGACGCCCTGCATGGTCCAGGCGCCGAAACTCTGACCCGCCACGCCATTCAGTTTGATATGGATGGTGTCATCGGGCAGGCCCTCGTTGCCGTAGCGTTCCGCCACGCGGCCGGACAGCATGGTGCCGACCGTGCGGTTGACGTTGCACACCGGTGTTTCGATCTTTACCGCTTCCCCGCGTTCCAGCGCCGGTTTGGCCTGTTCGATGAGGGTATTGTCCAGGGCCTTGTCGAGGCCGTGATCCTGCGATTCGCAATGGTGTACGGCGGCATCCGGTACATTGGGCATGTGCAGGATGCGCGAGTAATCGAGGCCCTTCGCCTTCCAGTGATCGATGCACTGGCGCATGTTCAGTTTGTCGGAACGACCGATCATTTCATCCATGTTGCGGAAGCCGAGTTTCGCCATCAGCTGGCGGATCTCTTCGGCGACGAAGAAGAAATAGTTCACTACGTGTTCCGGCTGACCGGTAAAGCGTTTGCGCAGTGTCTCGTCCTGGGTGGCGACGCCGACCGGGCAGGTGTTGAGGTGACACTTGCGCATCATGATGCAGCCTTCCACGATCAGTGGCGCGGTGGCGAAACCGAATTCATCGGCGCCCAGCAGTGCGCCGATCACCACGTCGCGACCGGTACGCATGCCGCCGTCGACCTGTACGGCGATACGGCTGCGCAGCTTGTTCAG
>JALWRY010000334.1 GCA_027080445.1 Thiohalobacter sp.
TGCGGGTGAGCACGAACCAGTCCTGTTGTGGCTCGCCGTGCAGTGGATCATCCGCGCGTGCATCGGCCGAGAGGGGTAAACCGGACATCAGCCCCACCACCGGCTTTTGCGGGTTCGCCAGGTTGTAAACCAGTTTTGTGACACTGTATTCCAGTGCATCTTCCTGGTCTGGCTGAAAGAAAGGAATGCGCCGGATATCACCGACCGCATTGCTGCCGACCAGGCCGAAATAGGCATAACTGCCGGACGTATCCACCGGCACGCCCTGCATGCCGTAACGCGCCGCCTGTTCTTCGGCGTCTGAAAACGGTTCGGGCGCCTCGATCACCAGGTGCAGCTTGCCGTTGCTCACGGCGGCGTATTCTTCCAGGAGTTCTCGCACACGTTGTCCGTAGGTGGCAATCTCCGGCATTTCACTGAACTGTTTTTCCGAGAAGTAGAAGCGCAGGGTCAGCGGCTCATCGAGACCGGCAAGGATATGGCGCGTACCCTCTGACAGGGTATATAGCCGGTTCTCGGTCATATCGAACCTGACGCCCTTGACCAGCCGGTCCGCCAACAGGTTGATTGCCAGCAGTAAGGCGGCCACCACCAGCAGGCCTGTCAGTGAATAGCCTGTGCGTCCCTTAAGCCACATCAGCCTGACTTCCTCATTTCCACGCCAATGCCATTGGCCAGCAACCAGGCGCCGATAAACGAAAAGAAGAAAATCAGGTCCCTGAGGTCGATCACACCCCGGGTGATGGATTCGAAGTGGCTGAGGAAACTCATACGACCGATTGCATTGATCAATGTCTGTGGCGCCCAGCCCTGGAACAGGTCCATGACCATGGGAAAGCCCGCCAGTACAAAGACAAGACAGATCACGAACGACATCACGAAGGTAATGACCTGGTTGCGTGTGAAGGCTGACACGCAGGCGCCCACAGCCAGGTAGGCGCCCGCCATGAGAAAACTGCCCAGGTAACTCAACAGGATGACCGGGTTGTCGGCATCGCCGAGATAGTTGATGGTGATCCATACCGGGAAAGTCAGTGCCAGCGCAATGCCGGTAAAAAGCCAGGCGGCCAGGAACTTGCCCAGCACGGCCTCGCCCACCGAGACCGGTAGTGTCATCAGCAGTTCGAGGGTGCCGGCGCGGCGTTCCTCGGCCCACAGGCGCATCGACAGCGCGGGGATCAGGAACAGGTATAACCAGGGGTGGAAAGTGAAAAACGGCTGCAGGTCGGCCTGACCGCGCTCGTACAGGCCACCGAGGTAAAAGGTAAACACGCCCGACAGCACCAGGAAGATCACGATAAACACATAGGCGACCGGGGTGGCAAAATAATTGCCCAGCTCACGTTTCAGAATGGCGACCGTCACGTTCACGACACGTCAACCTGTTGCACCGGCGTGTCACGGCGAGTAATACGACGGAACACCTCATCGAGTTGCCCGTTTTCCACGAAAATTTCCTCGACCCGCCAGCCTTCATCGCGCACCCGCTGTGTCACCGGCCCCACGATCGATTTGCCATTCCCGGGAAAGACTGTCAGGCGATGCCTCACGGTGTCAGAAGCCACTTCGATGACTTCATTCAGTCCACGCAGGCAGGCTTCGGCGCCTTCAGGGATTTTATCTTCAAAACACAGCTTCACCGCATTGTGCAGGCTCGACATGGACACCAGCTGTTGCGGTGTGCCGTCAAACAACAGGCTGCCCTGCGCAATAATAATCGCGCGATCACAGATCGCATCGACCTCTTCAAGGATATGGGTGGAAATAAGGATGGCCTTGTCACTGGCCATTTCCCGGATCAGTTCACGCACTTCGTGCTTCTGGTTGGGATCCAGCCCGTCGGTCGGTTCGTCCATGATCAGAATGGGGGGATCGTGCAGTATCGCCTGCGCCAGGCCGACGCGCCGCTTGAAACCCTTGGACAGGGTTTCGACCGGTTTGTGCACCACACTGCCCAGGTTGGCTTTCTCAATGGCGACCGCTACACGTCGACGCCTTTCGCGGCCGTGATAACCGCGGATACGGGCAATGAAGTCCAGGAAGGCGGTGACCGTCATGTCACCGTATGCCGGGGCGCCCTCGGGTAAATACCCCATGCGCCGTTTGGCTTCGATAGGCTGTTGACCGACATCAAAACCGGCCACCCGGCTCCGGCCCCGTGTGGGCGTCAGGAAGCCGGTAATCATTTTCATGGTAGTGGATTTGCCCGCGCCATTGGGGCCAAGGAATCCCAGCACCTCGCCGGTATGGACATCAAAGGAAATATCGCTGACAGCGGTAAAACGGCCAAAATCCTTGCGCAACGCGATGACCTCGATCGCTGCGTGTGTGTCTGTCGGAATACCTGTCATACCGGATCGGAATACATTCAACTGTATTATTGTACGTTCTGTCCCTTGTGATGCGTCTCCAACCCGTTTTATTCCTTATTCGGTCGTTGCTACCGCCTGTTTCTGCCCGGGCGGAACGGCAAAAAATTTACGTTCGACGAGTTTCCTGTCCTTGTACCAGACCTGGAAGACCCAGTCGCCCTCGACCAGTTCATAGTCTTCGTTAAACGCATAACCATCAAAACCCAGCACCTGCTCGTTCTCCACACGGGCCTTGAACGTCTGGTCCCAGCCCGTGCTGGTGGAACCGTCCGGCAGGGTCATTGGCGGGTGAATCAGAACCTTGCGTAATTTGACAACCGGTTTGTCCCGTATGTCGGCGGGTAAATTAAACAGGCGGTACTGGTAACCAAAGTAGGTTTCCTTGACCAGCGGGATACGGTCTGTCATCGAAACGTGTTCAAGTTTTGGCCGGCTGATGACCTTGCCGGTATCCGTAACGGCACTCTTCCTGATCTTTCCTTTCCTGACAGCCTTGTAGAGACCGGACTGGAAAACGTGTGAGCGGATACCTTCAGGTTGACGAACCGACATTGCGGCAACATTCATATGTCCTGTCGTCGCATGATTGTCTGCATCCGTGTTGCTTGCGGTCTTATTACAGCTCGCAAGTACCATAAAAAACAAAACAACGATCAGACGGTGCATTCAAATACCTCCGGGGTTCCTGCTCCACCGTCATTGCGAGCGCAGCGCGGCAATCTCTTCGAGTGTAGTGCGAGACTGTCAGAGATTGCCACGTCGCTCCACTCCTCGCAATGACGGATTTATCGGATATTTACCTGAATGAAACTCAGGGGTACTGGAACCAGGCTTCACGGGTTGCCGGGGACAAACCGTGACTCATATTATCCGTACAGTGGGATACTACGCGTACCAGGAAGGGCGTACTCTCCTGCCCCGGTTCCCGGGGATCGGCAATCGCGGTAGCCACGTTCGGGTGGGCTTCATGCCCGGGCCGGGAAGTCGCTGTCATCTGGAACGGGTAAGCGCCCCTGACAACCGGGAAGTCCAGGTTGGTTTCAAATACGGCATCGCCATTCGCATCGGTCATGAATGAATTGGCTGAACTCGTCGCGCCTGCGGGATTGACCCACGGGCTGATTGCGTTCAACGCATCCAGCGCAGAGCCGGGCGCCAACGGTGTCGCACCACCGCCGGTTAGCGGACTACCGGCGCTGTTCAGGCCATTTTTACCCTTGATACGCAGCCAGACGGTAAACAGGGTATTGGGAACGGCGCCCTCTACCTCGATTTCCACCTTGCTGTTGCCGCCTTTCTGTTTGACCTCGATCGAGGCAGTCGCCCCTTGCCAGGCGTTGCCGCTGGGATCAGGTGCGCAGTCGGCTTCTACGGTGTCCCCGCTACCGCTGGTGGAACCCGGTGCTCTCCGGGTCATGAAATCGTCAATGGCCTTGTTGGAACCCGCCATTGCCGCCGTGGATACGATGCCAAACAGCGCTATCGTGAGTGTTGCCAGTTTAAATTTCTCCATTTCTCCATTTCCTCATTTTGTTGGTTATGAAACATAGTTATCTATCATTCAACATTCCCGCCGGATCCCGGCTGCCGGCAAGGCAGACACAGGAGCCGGCGGAAACAC
>JALWRY010000335.1 GCA_027080445.1 Thiohalobacter sp.
GGCAGTGCGGGCAGAAAAAAGTTGAACGCTGGCCGCTGCGGGTCTCGCGTATGGCGGCGCCGCAACGGGGGCAGGCTTCGGAGGTCCGGCCGTAGACGTTCAGCGACTGCTGAAAATACCCCGGTTTACCTTCACTGTTGAGGAAGTCCCGCAGGGTGGTGCCACCCTGGCGGATGGCATCGGTCAGTACCGTGCGGATGGCTCCGGCCAGTCGTGCATAGCGCGCGCGGCTGATACGGCCTGCCGCCCGCAGCGGCCGGATGCGCGCCATGAACAGGGCCTCGTTCGCGTAGATATTTCCCACCCCCGCCACCGTATGACTGTCCATGATCAGTGACTTCACTGCCAGCTTGCGGCCACGCGACAACTTGAACAGGTAGTCGCCGGTGAAGGCGTCGTCCAGAGGCTCCGGGCCGAGTGACGCCAGCAACGGATGTTGTTCCGCCGCCTGCTCGCACCACAGCCAGGCGCCGAAGCGGCGCGGGTCGGTGTAGCGCAACAGTCTGCCCTTGCCGAAGTGCAGGTCGACGTGGTCGTGGGCGCCCGGGGCCAGGCCTTCATCGACGATACGCAGGCTGCCGGACATGCCGAGGTGAATGATCAGCGTGCCACGAGTGGTTTCCAGTAACAGGTATTTTGCCCGTCGTGACACGCGCAGGATGTCTGCGCCAGGCAGTTGCTGTTCGAGTATGTCCGGTACCGGCCAGCGTAACTGTTTCTGGCGCACGGTGATGGCGTGTATGCGCGCACCGACCAGGTGCGGTTCGATGCCACGGCGGGTGGTTTCGACTTCGGGGAGTTCCGGCATGGTGTCGACGTAGCGGGTGCGTTGAAGCCGGCGGCGCGCTTACGGTGCGTCGGCTGGCGGACCCGGTTCGAGCAGGCGCGCCGCCATGTCGCCCATCCGGTATTCAATCCCGAAAGCGGGCCGCGCCAGCACCAGTTCGGGTTGGCGCGAGGTCACGACCAGTTCAATGGGTTGCTGTTGTCCGGCCAGGTGGAGGGTGACGGGATCGCCTTTGGGTGAGGCCTCCGTCTCACGGACATTAATCGCGGTGGCTGTCTGCCAGGTCTCGATGAATGACTGCAAGGTGTCGCTGCTGAGGTCGCGTTCCGGTGTGGTGTCCCAGCCACCGGTCTTGTTCCTGCGCAGCGTCAGACCCGGGAGCGAAAGGGCGGTGATACGCGCCTGCTGGGGCAGGATCTGTCGGCGCACAAACTGGGTATAGCCGGCTTCCACCAGGTACAGGTAGAGGTCGGGCACCAGGTCGACGCGGTCGCCGACGCGCAGGTAGCGCAGGTTTTCCAGCGCCTCCAGGCCGCCGAAGTCGATACGCGTGTCATTGAGCGTCAGGCTGGCGCGTGGCGGGTCCAGCTCGAGTTGGGCCAGGTCGAGTGTATTGGCCGGGTAACTGCGAACCACGCGTTGTTCCGCCAGGCGTGTCAGCGCATTGACCTGGTGGGGTTCCGCCGGGAGACGCGGCTTGCGGTCAATCCACCAGAACCCGTCGCTGTCGCGTTCGAGCACTAGTGCATCGCGTAACGGCCGGGTGATGTGCAGGCGTGTGACGTCACTGGCGGACAGCGATGTGACGGCCTGTTGCTTTGGTTTTTTAATGCCGGGTTCAAAGCGTGCGATCAGCGCAAGTATGAGCAGCGTCGTGAACAGCAGCAGGTTGATCAGCCAGCGTGATTTCATCAGGGATACCCGGTTAACGGTTGCGGCGTCGCCACCAGATGCCGAAACCGGCAGCCAGCAGCGCAAGCGGGAGAATAAACAGGAAGCCGAAACCGATAATCGCCTGGCTGACCTTGCCGAGTTCCAGACTGGTATCGCTGGCGGTGCGCGCGGTGATGGCGATAAAGCGGTCGTCGTGGTTCAGCCAGTTGAACAGCGCCAGTCCAAGGTTGATGTTGCCGGCGTTGCCCAGGTAGGTGTTGGAGAGGAAGTCACTGTCGCAGATCACAGTCACGCGTTGTTGCGTGGCATGATCGTCATCGCCCTGTTCGCGGGTAAAGACATAACCGATATCCAGTGGTCCCATGCGTTCGTCGCTGTCCTGGTCGAAGCGGATAGTACCGCTGATCGGGCCAATTTCCGTCCAGGCGCGGTCCAGGGTGGTCAGCAGGGGTTGTGCCTGCCAGCCTTCCGGTGTGCTGACATCGAGTGCGCAGGCCTGGGGGAACAGGGTGATCTTGTCCTCCATGTTGCGGGTGATCTCGTGCATCGGGTAGTCGGTGATGATGGCGAAAGCCGGGTTGTCGATACCGAACAGTTGTGTCGTGGCATCGACCACGGTCCCGGGCAGGACTTCGACGCCGAGGCTTTCCGCGACCGGGTCCAGGCCATGCAGTGAGCCGGGCTCGATCAGCCACAGCAGGTTGCCGCCGCGCTTGATATAGCGGTTGATCAATTGCACTTCACCGGACAGCAGGGGGGTGCGCGGGTCGGCGATGACCAGCAGGCTGGTGTCATCCGGGAGTTTCGGGGACTCGGCAAGCATTTGCGTTTTTATGCTGATGCCCTTGTCGCCGAGCAGTTTGCCGAACTGGCCAAAGTCATGATTGGCCTGTCCCTGCGGGTTACGTTCGCCGTGTCCCGTCAGGAATACCACCTTGTGCGGGTTGGGGCGCGCGATGCGCAACAGGGCATTGGTCAGGCTTTGTTCCGACAGGTTCTGGACCTTCTCGCTGCGACCGTCATAGGCAATCAACAGTTCACCATCCAGGGTGATGCCAAGTTCGCGTATGCGTTCCGGCTCGGCATCCGGGTTGACGAAGTGCAGGGAGATATCGGGCTTGTGACGCTGGTAGCGGGCGATGAGGTCCTTGAGATGGTCGCGCAGCGCCGGGGTGTCGCGGGCGAAGGCAGTGATGTGAACCGGCCCGTGCAGGGTGTCGAGCAACTTGCGGCTGTCGACGGACAGGCTATTGCGGCCGTTGCTGGTCCAGTCCGCCTCGAGGTTGTAGCGGGTACTCAACCAGCCCAGCAGCCCGGCCACAGCCAGCAGGCCGATGAGAAACAGTAGGTTCTGGAATTGCAGCTGGCGGCGTGAGGCGCGCGTGATCTTCATGGCGTTACCCGGTCAGCCGTTTCTGGTCGAGGCGGCGAATGCCCAGGATCAGGAACACGCCGGTCAGCAGCAGGTAGTACACCAGGTCGCGGGTGCTGAAAAGGCCTTTCAGGAAGGCGTTCAGGTGTGTTTTCAATGACAGGTACTGGAACAGGCCGGAGACATTCTCGCCGGTATTGCCATTCCAGTCGATGATCCACAGCAGCATCAACAGGCCCAGCGTGCTGATGGCGGCAACCACGGGTTGTTCAGTGAGGGAGGACATGAACAGTCCAATGGCGGAAAAGGCGCTGGCCAGCAACGCCAGGCCGAGCAGTCCGGCCAGCATCTTTCCTGTATCCAGCGTAGTGCCCATATATAAAGACAGTGGCATGGCCATGAGCATCAGCAGCAGGATGAAGAAGAACAGCGTAATACCAAGGAACTTTCCCAGCACGATGTCGCGCAGGGATACCGGCGCGGACAGTAACAGGGTCAGGGTGCGGTTGCGTTGTTCTTCACTGAGGCTGCGCATGGTGATGGCGGGGGCGATCAACAGCAGCAGGAAGCCGACGGTCTGGAACAGTGGCGCTACCACGATGTCGGTTACACCGGGCGCCCCTTCCATACCGGACAGCCGCGCCTGCCAGGCCATATAGGTATCGAGTTGCGACAGGAACAGGAAAGCCAGCACCAGTTGCAGTACCGCCAGGATCGCCCAGGCCAGTGGCGACAGGAACAGGTTTTTCAGTTCACGCACAGCAATCGTAAAGATCATCAGGCAGCGTCCTCGCGGGATTGCCCGTCATCGTGACAGGTCAATTGCACGAACATCTGTTCCAGTGTCTGTCGATCCAGGGCAAGTTCGACCAGACCGAGCTGATGTTCCGCCAGGCTGGCGGCGACGGCCCCAGCCGGGTTGTCCGCCTCG
>JALWRY010000336.1 GCA_027080445.1 Thiohalobacter sp.
TCACCTGCTGGCGCCTATGCTGGAAACGCCGGCACCGGACTTTCCCTTTGTGGCGTTGCTGGTATCCGGGGGGCATACGCTGCTGGTGGAAGTGCAGGGTATCGGCCAGTACCGGATTCTCGGTGATACGCTGGACGATGCCGCCGGCGAAGCTTTCGACAAGACGGCAAAACTGCTGGGACTGCCCTATCCCGGCGGGCCGGTGCTGGCGAAACTCGCCGAAAAGGGGGATCCGGAGCGGTTTCATTTCCCCCGTCCCATGACCAACCGGCCCGGGCTGGATTTCAGTTTCAGCGGGCTTAAGACATTTGCGCTGACCACGTTCCAGGAAAATCCCGGGGATGACCGGACGCGAGCCGATATTGCACGTGCTTTTCAGGATGCGGTGGTCGATACCCTGCTGATTAAATGCCGCCGCGCGCTGCAACAGACCGGCGTCATGCGGCTGGTGATTGCCGGCGGTGTCGGCGCCAACCAGGCGCTGCGCGAAGGGTTGGGGAAGATGACGCATGAACTGGGTGCGGAGCTGTTCTTTCCCCGGCTGGCATTCTGTACCGACAACGGCGCCATGATTGCCTACGCGGGCGCCTGTCGGTTACAGGCCGGTGAACGGCAAAACCCGGATATCATAGTGCGGCCGCGCTGGTCGCTGGAAGCACTGCCAGCGATTACAAGCAACCCGTAGAAGCGGGGTAGGCGGAATCAGGCCTGGCTCTCAACTTCAGTCACCGGTTTTGGCAGCCCCGCCAGTTTACAGAGTACCGGGACAGGCCCTTTGGGAAACAGCTCGTACAGGAAGTCACGGTATTTCTCCGCTTCCTTGAAAGGTTTGCCATGGTGTTTGCCCAGCGTGCGCACCCATTCGTTCATGGTCGGGTGGCGCATATGGTCTTCGTAAAAGGTCCGGAAATAATTGATCAGCCCCCAGTGTACCTCGGTCAGTTTTATGCCTTCGGCCTGGGCAATGGCTTCTGCTACACACTCGTCCCAGTCGTCCGGGTTGAGCAGGAAGCCTTCCTCGTCTGTTTTGATGCACTTGTTTCCAACTTGCATGTCCATGATCATCACCTCCGAAAAATCGCGTCCGGCTGTTTGTTACGATGCCTGAGCGTAAGACTATCTGGAGGCGCCGAGGTGTTTTTCAAGGGGCGTGACGTCAATTCAGCGACATGGATACCGCCATGTACCGGTATGACGAATTAATCAGCGTTGTCCCTGTTGTTCCTGATCCCGCCTTCCTCGCCGCGCAGCAGCTTGCGGATGTTGGAACGATGGCGCCAGAACAGCAGGATACCCATGAAGATCACCGCCGCGAGCAAAACCGGTTCGGGCTTCAGCCAGAGCACATACAGGGGTGTCAGCAGGATCGCGAGCAGTGCAGCCAGTGAGGAAATTTTGAATCCCCTGGCGATAATCAGCCAGGTGGCAATGGTCATCAGTCCGACCGGCCAGTGCAGGCCTAGCAGTACGCCGAGCATGGTCGCCACCCCCTTGCCGCCCCGAAAGCTGAAAAACACCGGGTACAGGTGGCCGAGAAACGCCGCCACCGCCACCGCGCACTGGAGGGTGATATCGGCGCCCAGCGCACGCACCGCCAGTACCGGCAACAGTCCCTTGAGCATGTCCCCGATCAGGGTAATCGCCGCCGCTTTTTTGCCGCCGAGGCGCAGCACATTGGTAGCGCCGGGATTGCCGGAGCCGCCGCTGCGTGGGTCGGGCAGGCCCATCAGGCGACAGGTGATAATGGCCGAGGACAGTGAACCGAGCAGGTAGCCGGCCAGTATATAAAGCAGTTTGAGTGTCATGCGCGCTATTGGAAGGCTTTAGCCGCCTGCGGTCAAGTGATCGCTGCGGCTGGTTCAATGTGGATAACCTGTATATAGTTAGAGACTCTGAAGTACCTGAAAGTCTTAAGTTATGGATATCATCTTCATCCGTGACCTGCGTATCGATACCGTGATCGGTATTTACGACTGGGAACGCGCCATCAAGCAAACCATTCACCTTGATCTCGAAATGGCGACCGATATCGCCAGGGCGGCAGCCAGCGACCACATTGACGATACCCTGAACTACAAGGCGGTATCCAAGCGCGTGATCGCCTTCGTGGAGGAAAGTCGTTTCCAGCTGGTGGAGACACTGGCGGAGCGGATCGTGGAGCTTGTGCTTGGGGAATTTAATGTGCCATGGATGCGTCTGACCCTGAACAAGGGTGGTGCAGTACGCGGCGCCCAGGGCGTAGGCGTGATTATTGAACGTAGCAAAGGGAGTTGAGTAAATGTCAAAAGCCTATGTGAGTGTTGGCAGTAATATTGATCGTGAAAAGAATGTGGACGCCGCGCTTGAGCGGATGAAGTCCGAATTTGGCGAATTGGAGTGTTCGCGAACCTGGGAAACGGCCGCGGTGGGGTTTGAGGGTGATGCGTTCTATAACCTCGTCGTGGCGTTCGAGACCAGCCTGCCGGCGCGGGAACTGGCGCAGGCCCTGCACCGCATGGAAGATGAACTGGGCCGCGACCGCAGTGGCGGCAAGTTCAGCAGTCGCAGTATCGATCTCGATTTGTTGTTGTACGATGACCTTGTTCTCGATGAAGACGGGCTGGTGTTGCCACGCCCGGAAATTCTTGAATACGCCTTCGTCCTGCATCCGCTGGCGGAGATTGCCGGTGAGATGAAACACCCGGTCAACGGCTTCACCTTTGCGATGCTCTGGGACAATTTCGACCTGACTTCGCAGCCCATGTGGCCGGTTGACCGCTGAAGGCGAGCCATGCCGGTTGACCCGACGCCGCCGGATACCGAGGCGCGTGCACTCAGTGCCCGGCTGGTGGAACACCTGGTCGGGCAGCTCAGGCAATCGGGTGGTTTTATGCCTTTCGATGTCTTCATGGATGCCGCGCTCTATACACCCGGGCTGGGGTATTACAGTAACGGTCTGACGCCATTCGGCGAGCGTGGCGATTTTATCACCGCGCCGGAATCCGGTGATCTGTTTGCGCACTGCATGGCGCGCAGTTTTGCCCCGGTGTTACAGCAAACGGGGCAGGCATCTGTGCTGGAACTGGGGGCCGGTAGTGGCGTGTTTGCCGCCGATGTACTTGGCGCCCTGCAGGTACTTGAAGCCTTGCCCGAGCACTATGTCATCCTGGAGCGCAGTCCCGCCATGCGCGCCCTGCAGCAGACGCGGATTGAGTCGTTACCGGAAACCTTGCGTTCACGGGTAACATGGCTTGAGACGCTCCCCGCCGACTGGGATGGCGTTATCTTTGCGAACGAGGTGGCCGATGCCTTGCCCGTCAAGCGCTTCCGCTATCGCGATGGCGAAGTGCGCGAGTCCGGTATCGGTCTGCAGGGCAACGCTTTACAGGAACAGGATACCGACGTGGATGCCGCAGCGGCAGCACGTATACGCACACTGGCCGGCGATTACGGCTGGGAGGGTGATTACCGGGCTGAATACTGCCCTGCGCTGGCCAACTGGGTAGAAAGCCTGGCGCATTGTTTACAGCGGGGTATGCTGTTGCTGGTTGATTACGGCTACGGGCGCGCCGAGTATTACCACCCACAGCGCAACATGGGGACGCTGTTGTGCCATTACCGGCACCAGGCGCACGATAATGTGCTTTGGTATCCCGGTCTCCAGGACATCACGGCCTTCGTGGACTTCACCCGCGTGGCGGAAGCGGCCGTCGAGGCCGGCCTTGAGCTGCTCGGGTATACCAGCCAGGCGCGCTTCCTGGTGGGCGCCGGCATCGACCAGGTGATGGCGGCGGCTGACCCGAACGACCTGCCGGAATTTCTGAAAATGACCAGTGACGCCAAGCGCCTGATGTTGCCCGGCGAGATGGGCGAGCGCTTCAAGGTGATCGGTTTTTCACGCAAGCTGGACAAGCGCATTCCAGGATTTGATGCGCAGGATTTGCGCAGTCGACTATAAAGCGTACTAACTGAAACGAAGCCAAACCCATGGATACACTGCACGCCATTGTTCTCGCCCTTGTGCAGGGGCTGACTGATTTCCTGCCTGTCCCCGGTTCCGCGCATCTGATCCTGGTTCCGGTACTGCTCGGCTGGCCTGAGCCTGGAGTGATGTTCAATGTCGCCGTGCACTTTGGCTCCCTCGGTGCCGTCGTCGTCTACTTCCGTCGTGAGCTACACGGCATGGTGGTTTCCTGGTTTAGCGCGCTACGGACACACAACCCCGACGAGGAAGCCAGGCTCGCCTGGGCGGTGCTGCTTGGCACGGTTCCATTGGGGCTGGCCGGGTTGGTGTTTCATGCCGAGGTTGAAACGCTGCTGCGTTCCCCGCGGGTGATTGCCGGTGCGACCATCCTGTTTGGCCTGGCACTCTGGTACGCCGATGTTAAAGGCGTGCAGACGCGTTGCGAATACCGTCTCGGCACATGGCGTATTGCGGCAGTGGCTTTTGCCCAGGCGTTGGCGCTGATTCCCGGTACTTCGCGTACCGGCGTGACGATGACGGCCGGTTTGCTGGTGGGGCTGGATCGCAAGGCGGCGGCGCGTTTCTCGTTCCTGTTGTCCGTTCCCGCGATTGCCATGGCGTCACTCTACGAAATCGTAAAGCTGATAGAAACACCCGTAGCGATTGACTGGGTATCCGTGGCTATTGGTATTGTGGTGTCGGGGCTTACCGCCTATGCGTGTATTCATTACTTCCTGAAACTGATCGAACGTGTCGGCATGTTGCCGTTCGTTGTGTATCGCGTGCTACTCGGGGTCGTTCTGTTTGCATCGTTTTTATAACGATTACGTTTAGGAACATCTGATTAATGCGTCATTACGAGCAGCGGAGCGACGTGGTAATCTCCGTCCGGTTAGCACGAGACCCGAAGAGATTGCCGCGCTTCGCTCGCAATGACGTAACATCCGAGTGAATCAGGTTCCTTTATCCCGGGCCGCTTGTTTCAGCAATCAGGCGTTTGCGCTTTTCGCGAATCGCCTCACCGAGCGCACGCCCGCTCAGACCGCTGTTGGCCAGTTGTGCGGCGTTGACCCTGGCGGCGTGTCCCGCCAGCGCCGCGAGTTGCTGGCGTCTTTCCTGCGTGACCAGACCAGCGGTCTCGAAGGTTTCGAGTAGTAGTGTCCAGCGGCTGTTTTGTTTGAAGGCGCCATTCTCCTCCATCAACCGTAGCAGCGTCTCGGGATCATCTTTTGTGATGTCGGCTTCACAGCGGGTGGCGGCTATGGCAAGGCTGGTGTAGTCCTTTGGTGCGCGCAGTCGTGTGCAGAGTGACTGGATCTGCTGTATACGCGATTCTCGATCAAGGTCCTGGCCAAGCGCCTGCATCAGGATGGCAAAGCGCACCCGGGGGTTTTCACTCAGCTGGCTGGCGTGTTTCAGTGCAGCGAGTGCCGCCGGGATTTTGCTGTCGCCAGGCGCCGTGTCGCCAGGCGGGTACTCACGGTCAATCTCCGGGAACAGCACAGCCAGCGCGCCGCATCCGCGCAGGACCATAAAAAAACGTTGCGGGTCGTCGGTAACGAGCGCCTTGACCCATTCCGCCCAGACGCGTTCGGATACCAGGTGATCGACTTCTCCGTTTTGCACCATCTTGCGCATCAGCGCATTGGTGCCGTGCGCCACGCGGAAACCGAAGCGCTGGAAGCGTGCGGCAAAACGCGCGACACGCAGAATGCGCACCGGGTCTTCCGCGAAGGCCGGGCTGATGTGACGGAGCATCCTCTGGTGTAAGTCCGCTTCACCGCCGCAGGGGTCGATGAGGGTGCCGTCCTGGTCTTCCGCCATGGCGTTGATGGTGAGGTCGCGTCGTTGCAGATCCTGTTCCAGCGTAACGTCCGGGGTGGCGTGAAATTCAAAGCCCCGGTAGCCCGGGGCGGTCTTGCGCTCGGTGCGGGCGAGGGCGTACTCCTCTTTGGTCACTGGATGGAGGAATACAGGGAAGTCCTTGCCGACCGGCGTATAGCCAAGGTCGAGCATCTCCTGGGGCGTGGCGCCGACCACCACCCAGTCACGTTCGTGGACAGGCAGTTTAAGCAGTTTGTCGCGTACTGCGCCACCGACCAGGTAGATTTTCATTCGTTACGACGGGCCGTGGCGCGGAAACGGAAGTAACGGGCGCGCATGCTGGCATCGCCGAGGTAGGCAGGGACGACGGATTCCAGTGAGCGAGGTGTTATGCCCAGTCCGGGCAGTGCATTATCGCGGCACAGGCTGTCGATTTTGAGGGAATAATAGTTGTCCAGGCTGAAAGGTTTGCCGGGTAACAGCCCCAGCGCCATGGCCTGAAGTCGCGACAGCAGGTCCGGCAGACCGATGACGAGGGTGTCACGCCCGGTGATTCGCGCGGTATAGCGCACCAGTTCGCCGAGCGTGTAGTCTTTCGGGCCGCACAGGTCGAGGCGCTGTCCGATGGTATGGCGGTCTTCCAGTGCGCGCACAAAGGCATCGACGACATTGCCGACATAGACGGGGGCAAAACGCGCATCGGCGCAGGCCAGCGGAAAGGCCAGCGGCGTCAGCGCCAGCAGTGAGGCAAAACGGTTAAAAAAGCTGTCGCCCGGGCCAAATATGACCGACGGACGAAAGCTGGTGGGGTCGATACCCGCAGTCTGGTGTACCAGGTCTTCACCGGCGCCCTTGGTCTTGAGGTAACGGCTGTGTGATTCATTGACGTTGGCATTGAGTGCGCTCATGTGCAGCAACCGTGTGACGCCGGTTTCCCGCATGGCCCTGACGATTGCACCGGGTAACTCGACATGCGCGGTCTGGAAGCGGCTGTTGCCGGTCTCATTGAGAATGCCGACAAGATTGATGACGCAGTCGACATTCTGAAACAGGGCCGTCAATTGCCCGTGTTCATAGGGGTTGGCTTCCACCAGTTGTACATTTTGCGCCAGGCGGAGTTCGCGGTGCCGTGCCGGCCGACGCGTGGGAACGATGAGGCTGTGGCCAAGGTTGGCGAGCCGGAACACCAGGTGGGAACCGACAAAACCTGTGCCGCCGAGGACACATATACGCCGTGCTTTCATGTTATGCCTTTGTCTGATCAATGAATCTGCCGGGAACAGAGTTTACGGTGCTGTGAGATTATGTCCAGAGAGCCGGATCAGTAGCGCTGCTGTACGTCCGGCAGGCGTTGTGACAGTCGTGTCAACGGCTGTGACAAACGCCAGTCGAAGATGGTCGCGTAAGCCAGTACGCGTTTGACATAGTTGCGGGTCTCACGGAAAGGAATATTTTCCATCCACAGAGTGGCCGGCATCGAACGGTCACCCGGCAGCCAGCGGCTGACCCGGTGTGGCCCCGCGTTGTAGGCGGCGGCCGCCAGTACCGGCGAGCCGTTATAACGTGTCATCAGGAGGTTGAGGCAGGCGCTGCCGAGGCGGATCTTCTGGTCGGAGTTCAAGCGGGCGCGGCTGCCGCCCAAACGGAAGTTCCGGCGGCGCGCGGTCTGCCTGCCGGTGGCGGGCATCAGTTGCATCAGGCCAAGCGCGCCGACGTTGGAGTGGGCGTCTTCCATAAAAGAACTTTCCTGGCGGATGATTCCGTAGATCAGCGCCGGGTCAAGGCTGTATTGTCTCGCGGTGGCAAAAATGGAGTCGCGGTGCGGTAAGGGGAAGCGTAGCGCGAGATCATCCCAGTCCCTGGCCTGTGCGGCAGTAATGATAGCGCGGTCATGCCAGCCCCAGCGATGCGCCAGCAGTGCGGCCAGGCGGAGTTTATCGGTGTTCAGTTTTTCCGTGGAATAAAACCACTCGCGGCGCGCATCGAGCCGTTTGCCGACAAGATAAAGTTCCCGCGCACGCTGAAAGCCGGGTTGTTTGCCGAGTTCATCGAGCGCCTTGCGGTCAACGGGCGTACGAGCGTCATTCATTTGGTAGCGGCGGCCCAGCTTGTCCGCCGCCAGGAAGCCATAGTAGTTGCGTTCCTGGCCAAGACTGGCATACAGGGTGAACGCATCGCCCTTCGCGCCGGATTTTTCCTGTGCCCAGGCATACCAGTAGCGCCATTCCGGTTCCTTGCGCGAATCGTCCGGGAGTTGTTCTATCCAGTGCCTGACACTTGCCGGGTCTTCCCGCATAAGCGCAGTACGCACACGCCATTGACGGATTTCCCGGTCCACGGCGGTATCCGGTACTTCGGACAGCCAGCGCGCCGCTTCGGGCTTGCCGCCAAGCGCGGCTGCCAGGGCGATACGTCGCATCACAGCGGCATGTTGTGCGGCAGTAAAGTGGTGGCTGGCGCGCAGTTTCTGCCAGTGCTTGTAGGCCTGCTCCGGTTTATAGCGGGCCAGGCGTTGTATGGCGTGGGTCAGGATTTCGCGAATCAGCGGAGTATCGTCACGCGCCCACTTGCTGGCGATAGCCGCTGTCGGGCGACGGTGTGCGTGGTACCAGCGATTGACCCATTGCCGATCCTTTGCCGACAGTTTCCTGGCCAGGTAGGCGGCCAGGCTGGATTTCTGGTTGGCGAAGGCCAGCCGCACGCGTTGCCAGATATGTGCGCTGGTCAGTTGTGAACTGGCGTAGAGTTGTTTGAATACCCGGTTGCAGGCATCCGGCTGTGAATGTCCGACCATCCACAGCTTCATGGCGTCGTCCAGCGCGCGTTGCCGGTCCCGGCCCAGCGCCAGCCGCGCACGGATTTCGTTGCATTGCAGGGCGACAGAGGTTTGTGGCCAGTAGAAGGCCAGGTAGTTTTTCCAGTCACCCCGCCGCGCCAGCTGGTGTAACCAGCTGATACGCATACGCGTGGCGATCGGCTGGCCATTGTAGAGGTGGAAAAACTCCTGTAGCTCAGCGGGCCGTGCATGCTTGAGACGACGTTTCAGTGCCCAGTAGTCGAGGTAGCCGTACAAGGGGTAGCCGAACAGCTTTTGTTTCAGCTTCCGGAAAGTGTTTTTGTGGCCGGATTTCAGCGCTGATTCGGCCTGCAGGAACTGGTCGCGCTGTTTTTCGAGGGAGCTCGCATGGCCGTACTGTGGCAGCGACAGCGCCAGTAGTATCAGAACGGTAGTAACGGGTCGGTGTTTCACCGGGTACTACATTCCCTGTTGAACAACATAAGCACCTCACCACCATAAAAGACTCCGGTCAAAGGTACAATGCCCGGTATGGAGATGATCTGCCTGTGGGGGAGTTATGCCGGGCTGGGCCTGTTCGCCGGCCTGGCGGCCGGTTTGCTGGGTATCGGTGGCGGGCTGGTGATTGTGCCGGTGCTGGCGGGGTTGTTTGCTGCACAGGGGATTCCCGATGCCGTCATTATGCCGCTGGCGCTGGGGACTTCGCTGGCGACCATCGTATTTACCTCCGTATCTTCCCTGCGCGCCCATCACCGGCGCGGCGCGGTACGCTGGGCGCTGATGATGCAATTGTCGCTGGGTATTGTCGCGGGCGGATGGCTGGGCGGGTTTTTCGCACGCTGGCTGGGTGGGCCGCGACTTGCCCTGTTGTTCGGTATATTTGAGTTGGTGATTGCGGCACACATGCTTTTCGGCAGGGCGCCTTCAGCGCACCGCCGTGGGCCTGGCCGTGGGCGCAATCTGCTGGCCGGCCTGTTGATTGGCGTAGTGTCAGCGTTGCTGGGCAGCGGCGGCGGTACCCGGACGGTGCCCTGGCTGGTGTGGCACCGGGTTGCCATGCGTGAGGCGGTTGGCACGGCGGCGGCTTGCGGTTTACCGATCGCGCTGGTTGGCGCCTCGGGTTTCGTGCTGGCCGGTCGGGGGGTTGAGGGCTTGCCGGGAGGCAGTAGCGGCTTTGTTTACTGGCCGGCCGTGGCCGCCATCAGCCTTGCCAGCGTACTGGCGGCGCCGCTGGGCGCCCGCTTTGCGCACAGTATGCCGCAGCAACACCTCAAGCGGATATTTGCACTGGTGCTGGGTGTGCTCGGTGCGTGGATGATCGCCGGTGTACTGTAGTGCCTGCATCAACCACCGGTGACTGACATGAAGCGTACAATCTGTTCCGGCTTGTCACTGAATTCATGGCGTTCCGGCTTCAGGGCAACAGCATGGCGAATGGCGTCTTCGAGTTCGCTGTCGCTGATGCCGTCACGCAGCAAGGGCCGCAGTTCAAATTTGTCGTCCTGGCCAAGGCAGAGGTACAGCGTGCCATCCACGGACAGGCGCACGCGGTTGCAGGTTTCGCAGAAGTGCTGCGAGATGGGTGTAATAAAGCCGATACGCAGTTCAGTACCGGCGACGCGCACATAACGCGCCGGGCCACCGCCGGGCATCATACCGGGTAACAGCTCAAAGCGTTGTTCGAGGCGTTTGCGTACCTGGCGCAGATCGACATAGTGCCGCGAGGCGGAAAGCCCGGTTTCACCCATCGGCATGGTCTCGATGAAACGCAGGGTGAAATCGTGTTCGATACAGAAGTCCACCATATCTTCCACTTCATCGTCGTTGACGCCGGCCATCACCACCATGTTGATCTTGATCGGCTGGAAGCCGGCATCGCGTGCGGCCATCAGGCCGTTGATTACCTTGTCCAGTTTGCCCTGGGTGATGGCTTTGAAGCGGTCGGCGCGCAGGCTGTCGAGGCTGGCGTTGAGGCGTGAAATACCGGCAGCTTTCAGCGCCTGCGCGTGTTTGGCCAGGCGCGTGGCATTGGTGCTCAGGGAGAGGTCTTCGATACCCGGTAACGCGGACAGGCGCGCGGCCAGTTGCGGGAGGTGCTTTCGCACCAGCGGCTCGCCGCCGGTCAGGCGGATACGGGTCACGCCAAGCCGTCCAAAGGCGGCCATGACGCGTTCGATTTCATCAAAACTCAGCCAGTCTTCCGGTTCTTCGAAGTCCCGGAAGCCTTTCGGCATGCAGTAGCCACAACGCAGGTCGCAACGGTCCGTCACCGAGAGGCGTACATATTCGATCGGTCGATGAAACGGGTCGACGAGCTGCATGGGCATTATCCTGACATCGTGGAAACAGTGTACTCCGACAGTAGCGCGTTTGCAGGGTGCTCTGATTTGATCTGCGTCAAGCTCAGGGCTCCCGGGAAGCCGTCATTGCGAGGCGTGTAGCGCCGTGGCAATCTCCTGCGGTCTGGCGCCATATCCAAAGAGATTGCCTCGCTTCGCTCGCAATGACGGGGAATGAATTAATCCTAGCCTACAGTCTGATAGTACAGGTTCTGCGGGTGCCGGGCCTGGGCGAAAAAGAACCAGCGTTCCGCCAGCAGGCCAAGGTACTGGACCAGGAAGGCGATAAATAACAGGCTGCTTGTGTGGGTACCCAGCCCGATCGACACCAGGACCAGTGGCACAGGGAACACCAGCACCAGGAAGGACCATTTGACCAGGTTGAAAACATGCTTCGGGGCACCGTGGAAATACTCGCGGGTGTTGAAGGAGCCGGCCATGAAGCCCTGCGATTTCTGTTCTATCCGCGCATGGCGTATGCCGATTGCGGTTTCCAGCGAGGATTTGTGCTTGATGCGTCCGTTGCGGATCAGGCTGGCGCTACGCGTGACGAGGGCGATAAGCGTGATCAGTATGGCCCAGCCGCCGAAGAAATCGGTCAGGCCGGAGCCCCGCCAGGCGGAGAAAGCGGTGGCCAGCATAAAGCCTGAGGCACTGCCAAGCAGTGTGTAGTTGACGACTGTCAGGGGGGTGGCCCATTCCTGCAACTGCTTGATGCAGGCGTAGATCATGGCGGTACACAGGAACAGGGTGAAGCCCAGCAGCGAGGCGACAGCACCGACAAGCAGTGACAGGTCAACCGCGAAGGTGTCCCGGAAGGTGAACAGTACCGGGTTCCAGCCCATATAGTGAATCAGGCCATAGGCGGACACCATCCCCAGAAAGGCCGGCAGGGCGATGACTTCACGCGACAGCCAGGAGGTGCGCCAGCACGCCGCCGAACGCCAGGCGCGTTCCGGGTGGCCGAGGTGGAAGAAAGAACTGAACAGTCCTGCCACCAGCAGTACCGCTGCAACCAGGCTGCCAATGGCGTAGAAGTGTGCGGAGTCCTGGACCGGCAACACCTTGAAAACCTCGTACAGTTGCCCGGTATAAAGCGCCAGGTACAGCCCCTGGCCGGCGCCGATCAGGGTAGTGAGAAAAATGACAGAGAATGCGGGGTGCATGGGTGTACTCCAGTGTAAATTGTTTACCAGCTGGTGGTTTCGTCCAGTGTCGGGTCGTCGGCATCCGGCATGGGCAGCTGGCGTTCCTTGTTGAGCGGGTTGTCGGCGCGAACCAGTTCATCATCATGGATGGTGATGCGTGTTTTACGTCGCGGCAGGTAGTGGTTTGCCGGCCGGGTGCCCCATTCGGGCATCAGCTGGTAGCCGCCGCGTTCACGAATGGCCTGTGCGGCTTCCGAGTCCGGGTCGTTCACGTCGCCGAACAGGCGAGCATTGGTCGGACAGGCCATGACGCAGGCGGGTTTGCGTTCGTTTTCCGGCAGTGATTCATCATAGATGCGGTCGACGCAC
This sequence comes from Thiohalobacter sp., assembly GCA_027080445.1. Lineage (GTDB taxonomy): Bacteria > Pseudomonadota > Gammaproteobacteria > DSM-19610 > DSM-19610 > Thiogranum. Next base: position 12,421 of record JALWRY010000336.1, read on the forward strand.
AGTGTGCATTTTTTCATTACCTTCTGATGCTCGTCGAGTTCGCGCACGCCATACGGGCAGGCCCATGAACAGTACTTGCAGCCGATGCACTTGTCATAGTCCACTAGTACGATGCCGTCCTCGTCGCGCTTGTAGCTGGCGCCGGTCGGGCACACGGGTACGCAGGGTGGTTCTTCGCAGTGCAGGCAGCTCTTCGGAAAGTGTACGGTTTCGGTATTGGGGAAGTTGCCAACCTCGAACGTTTGCACACGGTTGAAGAAGGTGCCGGTCGGGTCCTTGCCGAACGGGTTCATGTCCGCCAGGTAGCCGGCTGTGCCGGAGGTGTTCCACTCCTTGCAACTGGTGACGCAGGCGTGACAACCCACGCAGACGTTCAGATCGATAACTAGAGCTAATTGTGACATTCAGTATGTTCCCGTAGTTTTAAGGTAACGCTGATTTATTCGTCATACCGGCGCATGCCGGTATCCATGCCGCTGAAACCCCTGGATTCTGGTACCGGATCGAGTCCGGCACAGGCCCTGCGCCAGAATGACGGAAATCGGATTAATCAGCGTACCTTCAAGTCTTTTTACCGCCAGCGAAATAGGTCAGCCAGCGGCCGCGTTTCTTTTCCATCGCCTGACCGGGTACCGGTTGCACGGCATTGAACTGCGGCGAGGTAACCTGTGGTTCGCCGGGCTCGGCCGGGTAGATGCGTACCTGAACATCGTACCAGCCTGCCTGGCCAGTCACCGGGTCGGAGTTGGAGAGGTGTTCGCCGTACTCGCAAGGCGGCAACTCTTCGCTGATCACATGGTTCAGGAGGAAACCCTGTTTCGATTCGTTGGCGTCGGCATCCAGGCCCCAGGCGCCGGGTCCCTTGCCGATGGCGTTCCAGGTCCATACCGTGCCGGGTTCCACCGCTTCGGAGTGACGGCACAGGCAGCGTACTTTCCCGTGCATGGATTCGAGCCACATCCAGCCGCCATCCTCGATGCCGGCTTCGCTGGCCGTTTTCGTATTCACGTACAGGTAGTTATAGGTATGGATCTGGCGCAGCCAGGCATTCTGGGAATCCCAGGAGTGATACATCGCCATCGGGCGCTGGGTGATGGCATTGAGCGGGTACTTGCGCAGGTCGGAGGCCTGCGATTCAAGCGGCTGCGAGTAGAAGGGCAGTGGATCGAAATGTGTCTCAATGCGTTTGCGCAGGTGATCCGGCGGCTGTTTGCCGTCCGATTTGCCTTGTGCGGCCAGCCGAAACTTCTGCAGTACTTCGGAATAGATATGAATGTTGATCGGCTCGACGTAACGCGTCAGCGCGTGACGTTTCGACCATTCCAGGTAACCCTGGTTCCAGTTACGCATGTACTGGTAGGACTTGGGCAATTCGTAGTGGAAGACGCAGTTGTTCTTCTCGTACATTTCCCACTGCTTGGGATTGGGTTCACCCTTCATGAATTTCTCGCCGCCCTTGCCACGCCAGCCGGCCAGGAAGCCGATGCCGGAACCGGGGGCGGTTTCATAGTTGATCACGAAATCCGGGTAGTCGCGGAACTTGCGGCTGCCATCGGCATTGGTGAAAGCCGGCAGTTTGAGGCGCGAGCCCAGTTCGATAATGACATCCTGGAACGGTTTGCAGTCACCTTTGGGGGGTACAACCGGGATACGCACCGAGTCCACCGGGCCGTCAAACTCGGAAATCGGCCGGTCGAGCATGGACATGCAGTCGTGGCGTTCCAGGTAGGTGGTGTCCGGTAACACCAGGTCGGCATAGGCGACCATTTCCGACTGGAAAGCGTCGGCGACAATCAGGAACGGGATCTTGTACTGGCCATCCTCGTCCCGGTCGTTGAGCATCTTGCGTACTTCGCTGGTGTTCATGGAAGAATTCCACGCCATGTTGGCCATGAAAATCATCAGGGTATCGATCCGGTAGGGATCGCCGCGCCAGGCATTGGTGATGGCGTTGTGCATCATGCCGTGCACGGACAGTGGATATTCCCAGGAAAAAGCCTTGTCCAGACGCACCGGGCTGCCATCGTCATTGACGAACAGGTCATCCGGGTCGGCGGGCCAGCCCAGCGGCATGCCGTCCAGGGGTGTGTTTGGTTTTACCGCGCGCGGATCATTCGGCGTTTTCGCGCAGGGCGGAATCGGGCGCGGGAACGGCGCCTTGTGGCGGAAACCGCCGGGCCGGTCAATAGTGCCGAGGATACTCATTAATATAGACATGGCGCGGATGGTATGGAACCCGTTGGAGTGTGCCGCGAGTCCGCGCATGGCATGGAAGGCGACCGGGTTGCCGGTGACCGATTCGTGCTCATTGCCCCAGGTGTCGGTCCAGGGGATCGGCAGCTCGATCTTTTCATCCCGTGCGGTGATGCCCATTTCGTGCGCCAGGCGCTTGATGGTGTGTTCCGGGATGCCGGTGATGCTGGATGCCCACTCGGCGGTGTATTCCTTGACGCGGTCCACCAGCAACTGGAAAGCCGGTTTGACCGGCGTGCCGTCATCGAGGGTGAACTCACCCAGGAAGTAGGG
>JALWRY010000337.1 GCA_027080445.1 Thiohalobacter sp.
GCGCGCGGCGTCGTGTTCGGCGGTGTCGGCGCTGACGCCGGGCAGCGGTTTGCCGGTGGTACGCCGAAACTCCGCCGCCAGCCGGCGGGCTTCGGTGATCAGCTTGTCAACAGAATAAACGCCCACGACTGGCGATTGTACACGGATATCCACTCAACGACGCGCTTCCGCGGCCTTGCGTTCGGCGCGGCGTGCGCCCTCGGCGTCATCCTGCGCCCAGCGGGCGCGCGCCACCAGCGCCCAGTTACTGGCCTGCAACGCCCTGTCGTGGCCAGACAGGGCATTGGACTTGAGCGCCAGTTGTTCAGCCTGGTCGGCCCTGCCCTGTTCCAGGCGTATGGCCGCCAGGCGGTGCCACAACTGTGCATTGCGCGGATCGATGCGCAGGGCACGCTCCAGGGTAGCGGAAGCCGCATCGACATCACCCAGTCGCCGGTAGTGCTCGGCGCGGTCCAGCAGGGCAATGACGGCGCCACGACTGGCGTGATGCCCAGGCGTCGCTTCGATCACCGGTACCGGCGTTTCCCCGGGCGGGATCGTCCGCTTTGCGGACCCACCATTGTCGACGACCGGGGGATACAGAACCGGGGGCCGGGTACTGCAGGCGCCCAGCAACAGGGTCATGAGGAAAAAGGTACGCTTCATCGTAGCCATCCAGGTAACCATTTCCGGGCCTCACCACGGGCGCAGGGTGCGGGTGGCGGCAGGCTTCCGGACTCGATAAAGGGTAATTGTACGGTATCGGTGCATCCCCTGTCCGCCAGTCCGCCACTGACACGGTCAACACCGTGTATGACGATACCCTCCGGCGCTGTTGGCTGATTGGGGACGGCGCCGGTCTGTGCATAGAGGCCGGACCACACCCGCAAGGCGCCGCTGGCGCCGGTCAGGCCCATCGGCTGGTTGTCGTCACGCCCCATCCAGATCACCGCCAGCTGGGCGCCATCGTAGCCGGCGTACCAGCTGTCACGCAGGTCGTTGGTGGTGCCGGTCTTGCCGGCCAGGCCCAGGTTTTTCGAGAATTGCTGGTTCAGGGAACGCGCAGTGCCCTCTTCCACTACCGCCTGCAGAGCGCGGTTGATCAGGTAGGCAGGTTGCGGGTCGATGACCCGTGACACCTGCAGGTCGTAGCGCTGCAGGGGTTCGCCCTCGGCATTGAGAATGGAGCGGATAGCACGCAACGGGATATGGTAACCGCCACTCGCGAAGTTCAGGTACAGGCGTGTCACATCCAGTGGACTCAGGTCGGTGGCGCCGAGCAGTAGCGACGGGTAGGGGTTGAGCGGGCGGGACACCGACAGGCGACGCAGGGTCTGGATGACCGTATCCACGCCGAGATCCAGGCCGAGGCGTGCTGTAGCGACATTATAGGAATGCGCCAGCGCCTGGTAGAGCATGACCTGGTCATGGAACTCATGATCGTAGTTGTGGGGACTCCAGACGCCATTGGTTTGCGGGTATTCGAGCGGGCCGTCATCGAGCAGTGTCGCCAGGTTATAACGTTGCGGCTGTTCCAGCGCGGTGAGATACACCGCCGGCTTGATCAGCGAACCGACATGACGCCGCGCATCCAGTGCCCGGTTGAAACCGGCAAACCCCGCCTGTCGACCACCGGCCAGCGCAAGCACCTCGCCGTTTGCCACGTGCGTTACCAGCCCTGCCCCCTGCATTTCAGGGTGCGTGCCGAGCAGCGGTTTGATGCGCTGATCAAGACTTTTCTGCAAGGCCCACTGGACTTGGGGGTCGAGGGTAGTGAAGATCCTCAGCCCCTCACTGACCAGGTCGTCCTCACGGTAATCACGCCGCAACTGGCGACGCACCAGATCGACAAACGCCGGGAACAATTTGCTGGTACCGGCCACCGCCGTCACCAGCCCGAGCGGTGCGTTTCGCGCCTTCTGGTATTGCGCCTGGGTGATCAGGTTTTGCTCGTACATCACCCGCAAGACCAGGTTACGGCGTTTTCTGGCGCGCTGCGGGTGACGACGCGGGTCGTAGTAGGATGGTCCCTTGACCATACCAACCAGCAGTGCAATCTGCGCCGTACTCAGTTCTTTCACCGGGCGCTGGAAAAAGAACCGGCTGCCCAGACCGAAACCGTGAATGGCGCGCTGACCGTCCTGCGCCAGGTAGACCTCATTCAGGTAGGCTTCAAGGATCTCATCCTTGGTATAACGACGCTCCACCAACAAGGCCATCAGCGCCTCGTTGATCTTGCGCCAGAGGCTACGCGTGTTGGTAAGGAGGAAATTCTTGACCAGTTGCTGTGTCAGGGTACTGCCGCCCTGCACCACCTGCCCGGAACGCAGATTGACCCAGAAAGCGCGAGCAATCGCACGCGGCGAAACCCCGTGGTGCCGGTAGAAACGGCGATCCTCGACAGCAACCAGTGCTTCCGTCAGCAGTTCGGGCACATCACTGAGCTGCACCAGTATTCGGTCTTCCTGGCGCGCGGTGTGGATACTGCCGATTTCCAGGGGTTCCAGTCGCGCCAACGCAAGATCCGCGCCGGTGCGATCGTTCTGCAACTGTTCCACCTGCTGTGCGGAGAAGTTCACGCGCAGTGTTTGCGAGCGCTCACGGCCGTCCCAGAAGGTGAAGGGCCGGGTAATCAACTGAAAGCGGTTACCATTCCGGGACACTTCCCCGGCACGCCGTGGACTGGCGACAAAACGGTAGCCGAGCGCACGCAATTCGTTGTTGAACTGTGCAGGGCGCAATGACAGGCCCGCGTACAGTTCCAGTGGCCGGGCATACACCCGCGCCGGCAGTGACCAGCGCCGGCCCTCGAACTGGTGATACACCTGGTAATCCAGCCAGCCGATGTACCCGGCCACCACGACCAGCAGGCTCAGGGAAAGCTTGACCCAGGGGAGGTGGAAACCTTTACGTTGACGCCGCTTGCGTGAACGGCGGCGGGTTTTGCGTTTTTTTGGCGGCATGCAACACAGTTGTCTGGACACGATACCGGCCCGATGCCGGTATCCGCGCCCCCAGTATACCTGTCGCGGGAGGATTCATGCAGTCCGGCGTCCGTTGCGGGCCGACGGCTGCCTCAGACCACCTGTTCGCCGGTCGCCTCGCGGTACTTCACTTCCAGCGCGTTGTATTGCTTTTCCAGCTCTTCGATGGTGGCGTCCTTGAACTCGACCAGCGCCTCAAGCTCCTGGACCTTGATTTCCATCTCCTTGAGCTGTTCACTGTGCGAAGGCTGGCCGTCCGCCTCATCTTCCACGGCTGATTCGGCTTCCTGCAGGGGTTCAATGCCCGGTTCAACCGAATCGACGGATTCAGCCTGTGCTGCAGACGCCTCGGCTTCGCGCTGCGCCTCCTGTTCCGCCAACTGCTTTTCAATCTCTTCGAGTTCATTGCGCAGCATGGTATTTTCGTCTTCCAGCACGCTGACACAGCCGGACAGTTCCTGGTTGGTACGCTGAATGCTGTCCAGCGTTTCTTCCAGTTGCTGCGCCTTGTCGGCTTCCGGCATGAGTTCCCCGATCAGTTTTCGCAACCCACCGATGGTTTCCTGCTGACTGCCCACCATGTTTTTCAGGCCGGTTAGCTGGGCGGGATCGGCCGGTTCAATCTTCGCGGTGGCTCCGCCTTCATTCTGTAGCTCACGCAAACGTTCGTTTTCACTTTCCAGCACCAGCAGGCAGCGTTCCAGTTCCGCACTCTGCTTCTCGAAGTCTTCCATCTGCACCAGGATCGAATCCATGCCTTCCAGGTCGGAATGCGACTCGAGTTGTGCACGCAGGGCCGCCATTGCATCCTGCTGGTTATTGATAACGTCTTTAAGGTGATTGATTTCATCGTCGGTGGTATCGATAGTGTGACGTTCGTCTTCACTTTCCGACTCATCGTCCGGCGCTTCTTCAAGCTCGACAGCGTCAGATGACCCGGCCTCACTTTCGACCGTTTCGGCCTCCGGCCGCATGATCTCCACC
>JALWRY010000338.1 GCA_027080445.1 Thiohalobacter sp.
CACCTGTCACCTGGCCATTGCGCATGGCGTCGCGCAACAGCGGCGCCAGTGGAAATGCGCCGGGCGGGCACGCGGCAAACAATGCCGGGTGATACAGGCCGATACCACTGAAGGTCAACGCCGCTTCTCCACTATCCGAAACACGCCCGTTTTCAAGACTGAAATCACCCTGTGGATGTTGTGAAGGATTGTCGACCAGCACAAGGTGCGCGAGTTGTTGCGGCGGATGCCTCAGACGCGCGAAAGGATAGTCCGTCCAGATATCACCATTCACCACAAGGAAAGCCTCATCGCCCAGCAATGGCAATGCCCGGACAATCCCGCCGCCGGTTTCCAGTGCGCCTTCCGGTTCGGGTGAATAGGCAATTGCCACACCGAAACGCGCGCCATCTCCAAGGTAGTGGACAATCTGTTCACCCAGCCAGGCGTGGTTGATGACCAGTTCACGAAAACCTGCCTCGCGCAATGCCTCGATGTGGTACTGGATCAGCGGCTTGCCGGCAAGCGCCAGCAGGGGTTTGGGGGTCTGGTCGGTGAGTGGCCGCATACGCTCGCCGCGCCCGGCCGCCAGTATCATGGCTTTCATAAAGCCTCTGACGCCTGTGCGGCCAGTTCACCCACGACGGCCAGCGCCGGGTAATCGGCGCAAACCTCGGTGACATAGCCAAGTGTGCGCGGGATATCCGCCAGGTAGCCGGGCTTGCCGTCACGGTGGTTCAGGCGCGCAAAAATACCTGCCGCCTTCAGGTGCCGCTGCACGCCCATCCAGTCGAACCAGCGCAGGAAGTCCGCTTCACTGCCCTGTTCCGGCCGCAGGATACCGCTTTGCCGGGCCAGCTCGAAATACCCCGCCACCCAGTCCTCGACACGCGCACGCGGCCAGCGGATATAACAGTCCCGCAACAGCGACACCAGGTCATAGGTTACTGGCCCGATCACGGCATCCTGGAAATCGAGTATGCCCGGGTTATGGTGCTCGCAGACCATCAGGTTGCGTGAGTGGTAATCCCGGTGCACGCAGACCTGCGGCTGTGCCAGCGCACTGTCCGCCAACTGATCAAAGGCCGCTTCGAGTACCGTCGATTGCGCCGTATCCAGCTCAAATCCCAGGTGACGACCCAGCAGCCAGTCCCGGAACAGCCCCATCTCGGCCAGCAACAACTCGCGGTCATACGCCGGCAGACCGCACGCCGGTGTCACGCAACTCTGTAACGCCAGCAGGGCGCCCATGGCGTCGCCATACAGGCGATCCACGGTGGTCTCGTCCAGCGCGTCCAGGTAACTGCGACTGCCGAGATCCGACAGCAACAGAAAACCCTGCTGCAGATCACTGGCGAGTACTTCGGGAACATGCAGGCCAAGTTGCAGGAACAACTGACTGACGTGGATGAACGGGCGGCAATCCTCCTGCTCCGGGGGCGCATCCATGAGAATGCGGCTGTCATTCCCGTGACAAACCCGGAAGTAACGCCGGAAACTGGCATCCGAGGAAGCCGGCGTCAGCGCCACATCCGGCCAGTCGAGTTGATGGTGCGTCCATTGCTGAAGCAGGTCGAGCCGGTCGGTCATGTGGTTCCTGTGCCAGGCTGCAGTCAAGATAAAGTGCATTATAACGGTAAGCCCGAATAAAAAACCTGCCTCGCCAGGCTAACCCACGGCTTCGGAGGCGATTTTACCCGGACAATTGAATATACTGGCGGCCTGCGCATTGTTGCGCGCCATCCTGACTGAAACCGCCGAGCCGAATACCTGTTTGTGAAAACTCGAATTCTACTTCTGATCACAGCATTCGGCTCTTCCTGTGCGTCTGTTGACGTGATGGCCTCCGACTGCTCGGGTTCCACGCCAGGCTGGGCCTGCAGCGGGCTGAAGCTGATCAATACGGTCGAAGGTGAAGCCCAAAAACCCCTGGATACCCGCCCCACGTATATCCATGAAGACCCCTACGCGCCGATTTCCGCCTGGGCGGTTTGCCCGCCACAACCACAACAGGACTTTCACCCGGCTTTCAGCGGAGACCCCGATCAGGCGCCCACAACACTGGCCGGCCATACCGCCATCCGTGAAGCCGGCGGTAAACTCACCCTGAGCGGCGATGCCGAAATTACCCGCGCCGACAAACGGCTGATGGCGCAACAGATCATCTATACCGGGGACGGCGACGAAGTCCAGGCACAAGGGCAGGTGCGCATGGACGAACCCGACCTGACCATGACGGCAGATCATGGCACCCTGTGGTTAAAACAGAATCGCGGCATCTTTTACAACACGCAATTCCGTTTCTATAACCGCCATGCACGCGGCAGCGCAGCCACCTCCCAACAGCTGAAGCCCGGTATCACACAGTTCGACAAGACAACCTACACAACCTGCCCCGACGCCAGCAATGCCTGGTTGCTACGCGCCAGCAAGGTGACGATTTACCAGGATGAAGGCCAGGGTGTTGCGCGTCATGCGCGACTCAATATCAAGGGCGTACCGGTGTTGTACACGCCCTACCTGTCCTTCCCCATCGACGAACGCCGTAAAAGCGGTTTCCTGGTGCCGAGCCTGGGCTCGTCCAGCCGCTCCGGTTTCGATATTTCCACGCCCTACTACTTCAACCTGGCGCCCAACTATGACGCCACCCTGACACCGCGCTACCTGCAGGATCGCGGCGCGCAGCTGAATGCGGAATTCCGCTACAAACGCGTGAACCAGGATGGCTTTTTCAACTACGAGATCCTGCCCAACGACGACATTACCGGTGAAACCCGCACACGCTTCACCTTTCGCGACAAGAGCCGGTTTGGATCGCATCTGTCCACCAGCGTCGACTATGACCGCGTTTCCGACCGGGACTACCTGACCGACCTCGGCGATTCGCTGAGTATCGCCAGCGCCACCCACCTGAAACGCTCGGCGCGGGCGGATTACCTGACACGCTGGTGGCAGGCGGGCGTACAGGTCGACGACTACCAGACCATCGACCGCACGATAGCACCACAAAACAGACCCTACGAACGCTTGCCCGCCCTGAACCTGCAAGCCAGTAGTCCGTGGCGTCCGCTGGGTATCGAAAGCGGTTTCAGGAGTACCGCCGTCCGCTTTGACCAGGACGCCCGCGTCACCGCCGACCGCTTCGACATCCAGCCGGACATACGCTGGCCCGTACGCCGTAACGCCTTTGAACTGGTCCCGCGCATCGGTGTGCGCTATACGTCGTATCAACTCGACAACCAGGCCCCGGGCATCGATAAACAACAAAGCCGTACAACCCCGATTGCCAGCCTGGACAGCACCCTGTTCCTGGAACGCGAACTGCAACTCGGCGCGCATCACTACACACATACGCTCGAACCCCGCCTCTGGTACCTCTATGTCAAGGGGGAGAAACAGACCGATATTCCCTTGTTCGATACCACTGAACCCACCTTCACCTACCGTGAGCTGTTTGCCGAAAACCGTTTTAATGGCGCCGACCGGATGGGCGACGCCAACCAGGTGGCGCTGGCTGTTTCCACGCGCCTGCTCGATACCGACAGCGGCGCCCAGCTGTTCCGCGCCTCGGTGGGCGAACTGTTCTACTTCGGCAACCGCAATGTCACTCTCAACAATACGGCGCCGCAGAATCGCAACCGTTCGAGCGTGGCCGGGGAAATGGAACTGGCGCTGTCGCGCGCCTGGCGCGGCAAGGCCGACATGGTCTGGGATCCGTACGATGAAAAAACCGAACGCGGCAACCTGCGGCTCCAGTACCGCCCCGGCTACCGAAAAATCGTCAACCTGTCCTACCGCTTCCTGCGGCAGTCCCAAAGCCAGCTCGACACCTCACTGCTCTGGCCCCTGACCCCCTCGTGGCAGGTCCTCGGGCGCTGGTACTATGACCTGGACGATTCCTCGAACCTGGAAACCATGGCAGGTATAGAATACGACAGTTGCTGCTGGGGTATTCGCCTGAT
>JALWRY010000339.1 GCA_027080445.1 Thiohalobacter sp.
ACCTATCTCTGGTTGTTCCCGGCGATGTGGTTGCCGTGGCTGTTGTGGCCGGCATTGTGGCGGGCGTTAAGGCAGCTCGGTAAACCGGCGCAGTGGGATACCGGTGTGCGTTTTTGCCTGGCGGTGCTGGTGCCGGGGCTGTTGCTGTTCAGCCTGGTGAGCGGCAAGCAGGGCAAGTACCTGTTGCCACTGTGCCCGGTGCTGGCCGTGTTGCTGGCGCATGCGCTGGCTGAATGGCGACGGGCCCGGCCGGAACCGTCTGTGAGCCTGGGGTTTGCTGCGTTGTTGCTGGCCCTGACCGGCGCGCTGTTACTGGTGTTGCCCTGGTGGTCGGACGGCCCGGCGTGGCTGGGGCAGGTCCAGTTGATGTGGGGGCCGGCGTTGTTGTTGTGGGCGATCGTGCTGGTGCGCCTGAGCCTGCCACTGGCGACGACCGTGCGCGTTGCCGCGCTGACCATGATGTTCACCACCTCGGTGGTGTATCTCGGTGTGTTCTCGCTGGCCACGGCGCCTTTCGACCTGCGCCCGCCCGCCCGGCAGATTGCGCACCTGCAGGCTCTGGGTTACCCGGTGGCCTGGTTGGGGAAATATCATGGCCAGTTTCAATTCATAGGCCGTTTGCAACAGCGCATCGAGCCGCTGCCGGACAAGGCGGCCATGCGGCGCTGGTTGCAGGCTCACCGGAACGGATATGTGCTGGTGAGCAACAAAACTTCACTGGATCAATTGCCGAAAGGCATCTGGGGCTGGCCCTATCGTGGTGGTAGTTTAATTATGTGGCCGGCAGCGGCTTTGTCAGCTACGCAGAATGAACGTCAGCGCTCAAGAATCGACACCTGTTTCCTGACGCCACCTGCCGAGACTTTCTCCTGCTTCATCACCACGCAGGAGAATCCCATGGCGCCGACCGGCACCGCTGACTGTCATATACTATCTTCTGACAGGATCACGTCACTACCTGGCAGGCTCGGACCTGACGCAGAATGCCTACTGCGAGGCCCATGGCCTGCGCTATTCCACCTTCGGCTACTGGGTGCGCAAGCTGTGCGCATCAAGCGTGGATCACAGGGAGAGCACCTTGGACTTCAGTTCCTGGGCAACCTGGGCACAACTGACACCGGCTGCTGACACTGTTCAACTGCACCACGCTTGAACTCCCGGCTTTAACATCTTCGCTTTGACATAAACACTCTTTTTGCCCATTATCAGACTCCTTATGAAGTGTCCGCAAAATCGGAAGTGTCTGCAAAATCGAGGTAGAACCCTATCATGGATGAATCTAAGATCCGACACAATCGAGACGATCTTCCACACACCAATCCCAACCCGGTACTCTGTTGTGATCCACGGGGGGGCGTCGTTTTTGTCAATCCGGCCGCCGCCGATCTCTGCACGGATCTGGGTTGTAGTAGTCCCGGATCGATGCTACCGCCCGATCATGGTCAACGTATCCATCGATGTCTGGCCGGTGAATTACCGGATACGGCCCAGCACACCATCGATGGACGCACATTTAGCTGGGTTTACCGCTGTTCCAAAAACAGCTCGCGCATCAATATCTACGGTCACGAGATCACCGTTTACCTGACTCGAGCGCAGAGCGTACCTGACACTGAGCTGTCCGGAATAACATTGAGTCGGCTCGACCTACCGTTGATGGTCATTGATCGTCGGCTCAAAGTGCTTAATTGTAACGAAGCTGCACGGTCGCTGGTGGAACGCGCGCAGAGTTTAGCTATTGTCGACGGAGTACTTAACTGTGGTTACCCCAGCGCCTCAACTCGGTTGCGTTCAGCGATGGCAACGGACACGCTTGCCGGTACCGTATTGCGTTTACCGTTTTCAGAAGACGGGTCGGAAGTTGAGCTGGTTCTGCTGCCTTTGCGGAATGCGGAACGAATCACTGGGAACCCCTCCGCGTTGATCTATCTGCACCAGGAAAACGGTAGCCTCGGTTCGGTCATCCAATCGCTTCTGCGTGAGCGCTATGGGTTGACGGACGCCGAAGCGCGATTGGCCGGTTCTCTGGTGAACGGCACCAGTTTGAAGGAAAGCGCCGGTACGCTCGGCATCAGCGTCGCCACGGCGCGTGTTCAGTTGAAACAAGTATTCAGGAAGACCGGAACGCGCCGCCAGACTGAATTTTTAGTCAAAGTGCTCAGTGGCATCATCTGGCCAGTCCGTTATCTCTGGCGGCAGGATGTGGCAGGCAGCGCTGACTCTATCGACAATTAATCCATTTGGATGAGGCGAAAAATTTTACATAGATATGCAGGATTAGGTTGGCAGACTAAGCGTCGGAAATACCATTAAAAATATGTTCCACGCTGGCTGTCGAGAGGCAAGCCGCGGTGATTCTATCGACAATTAACCCATTTGGATGAGGCGAAAAATTTTACATAGATATGCAGGATTAGGTTGGCAGACTAAGCGTCGGAAATACCATCAAAAATATATTCCACGCTGGCTATCGACCAGCGATTCAGGTCGGGAATCGCCTCTATACCCTACCTGTTTATGTCGATAATTTTAACGCGAATCTGCTTCCTATTCCGCGATTGACCGGTTATGGCCCAGAGCCGAAAGTCACCGCTTAGTCCGTTATTGCCCGGCGCACTACCGGGTATGGCCTTCGAACTTATTGATTATACGCTTAAATATGATCTACCAAGTACGTGCGGAAAGGGGTGGTGGGGCATGATGCGCTGTGTTCAGCATGTTGCTGGCATGGTAATTGCCTATGTCAACGTTGCAGCCGGTCACCAATTTTAATAATAGACCAGCCGGTTAACGAATAATTTATTTAAGTATAACAATAAATGGGGGGGGTATTATGGCTTGGTACAAAGGTAAAACAAGCGCCGCTTGTATGGGTGTATGGTTCTGGCTTTTACCGATTGCCCCGGCACTGGCAACCACCGTCAGCTTTACCGTCAACAATCTCGGCGGAACCAACTGGGAATACAACTACAGTGTCAGCAATGACACCTTGACGTCGGATATCGAAGAATTCACAGTTTTTTTCGACGTCGCGCTGTATCAGAACCTGACCCTGGTCGCCGCTCCGTCGGGCTGGGATCCATTGGTTATCCAACCGGACCCAGCGATCCCAGACGACGGTTTTTACGATGCATTGGCGCTGAGCGGCGGCATCATTCCGACCGGTTCGCTCGGCGGCTTCAAGGTGAGCTTTGATTACCTGGGCGTCGGTACGCCCGGTAGCCAGGCGTTCGATGTTATCGATCCAGTGACTTTCGCCACGCTGGACAGCGGTTTCACTCAGGCCGCGGCGGTTCCTGTTCCAGCGGCAGGCGGCTTATTTCTCGGCGGTATAACGCTGTTGATGAGTTTGTTTACGCGGCGTCGCGCAACTGAATGACCCTTATCCAGACCAACATCACATAATCCATCGCACCCAGCGGGAGTGCTCGACCTTAAACCGACGGTTAAGGGATTCTTAAGGAGGAGAAATGCAAACAGTGCGTTGCTACAGTCGATTCATTATCGGGTTTGTTGCCCTCATCTACGCCACGTTCTCCTGCGCGGACCTGACGGTCGGAAATTTGCAGTTAATCAGCAAGCAACGCGTCGGTCGGACGGCCTTTGAGTTCACCTACAAGGCGGATTTAACCAATAGCGGCCAGGCGGCGGTGCAGGGTGCGACCGCTACCGTCAGCAGCAGCGCGCCGGCCACGGTCATCGTCGATGGCGCACTCGATTTCGGCGACATCGTCGCGGGTGCGACCCAGACCAGTACCGACACCTTCTCCTTCCGCCAGGACCGCCGCGTGGCCTTTGATCCAGCCAGCCTGTCGTTTGCCGTCACGGCCACGCCGGTAAGCGGGGATACCACACCCCCAACCATCGCTTTTACCACAGCCGACGGTGCACAGGTTGATACCGCCACGCTGACGGTTTCCGGCACGGCCAGCGACGATAC
>JALWRY010000340.1 GCA_027080445.1 Thiohalobacter sp.
ATACCGAAGCGGCCGCCCGGCTGGGCGATTACATGCTGCTCTCCTGGTACGACCGTGACCGCGATTTCGAATCCCCCCAGCATTCGAGCGAATGCCATCTGGATAGCGCCATTCCCGGTTACGTGGATTATGGCGTGAACCACGGCGCGACGTTGAAGGTGGATGTCTGTGACGGCCGTTTTGTCTTTTTTTATATGCCGGTCGATCTGTAGGGGGCTAACGCCCTTTCATAATACGCTGCTTGTCGCGTTGCCAGTCACGATCCTTAATGGTGGTGCGCTTGTCGTGCTCCTTCTTGCCTTTGGCGAGCGCGATTTCCAGTTTGGCGCGACCGCGTTTCCAGTACATGGCCGTGGGAATCAGTGAGAAGCCCTTGCGTTCCACCGCGCCGATCAGCCGGTCGATTTCGTGGCGGTGCAGCAGCAGTTTGCGGGTGCGTCGCGGGTCGGGCTTGATATGGGTCGAGGCGGTCGGCAGCGGGGTGATCAGGCAGCCGAACAGGAAAGCTTCGTTGTTCTTCAGCAGGATATAGCTGTCTACCATCTGTACTTTGCCGGCGCGCAGGCTTTTTGCCTCCCAGCCTTCCAGTGCGATACCGGCTTCCAGCCGATCGGTGAGAGTGTAGTCGTGGCGCGCTTTCTTGTTTAGGGCAATGGTGCTGCTGCCTGCGCCGGATTTTGATTTCTTTTTGCCGGATTTTGCCATGCGCGCATTATACGCACTTAATCACTTGAGCCGGCAGCGGATTTTCCGGACAATCCTCGTATGACACAACAACGAAAATCCGTACACGGTAGCTGGTCTAACCGTCTGGCCTTTGTGCTGGCGGCAACCGGATCGGCGGTTGGCCTGGGTAATATCTGGAAATTCCCCTATATCGCCGGTGAGAACGGCGGCGGAGCCTTTGTGCTGGTGTACCTGGTGTGCATCGGCCTGATCGGCATCCCGATCATGATGGCGGAGGTGATGCTGGGGCGGCGCGGGCGGCAGAGCCCGATCAATACCATGCGCACGCTGGCGGCGGAGGCCAATGCGCACCCCGCCTGGCGCTGGCTGGGCTGGGCCGGCGTGATTGCCGGTTTCCTGATTCTTTCCTATTACAGCGTCATTGCCGGCTGGGCGCTGGCTTATGTGTTCCGTTCCATGGCGGGGGTCTTCGACGGGGCGACCGCTGACGGTGTAGGCAGTATATTCACCCAGCTGACAGAAGATCCGGAACGCCTGCTGGCCTGGCATACCATCTTTATGGTGATGACCATGGTCGTGGTGGCGCGCGGGGTGAAGAGCGGGCTGGAACAGGCAGTGCGCTTCCTGGTGCCGGCCCTGTTTGTGCTGTTGATCATGCTGGATGGTTACGCCATGGCCAGCGGCGCGTTCCAGCAGGGGCTGGATTTCCTGTTTACCCCGGACTTCAGCAAGATCACCGCCAACGGCGTGCTCATTGCCATGGGGCACTCTTTCTTTACCCTCAGCCTGGGCATGGGCGCGATCATGGTATACGGCTCGTATTTGCCGGATCGCACCTCGGTGGCGCGCACCAGTATCATTATCGCGCTGCTGGACACGTTGGTGGCCTTGCTGGCGGGGATGGCGATTTTCCCCCTGGTGTTCTCCAACGGGCTGGAGCCGGGTTCCGGCCCCGGCCTGATCTTCCAGACCTTGCCCATTGCTTTCGGCCACATGACCGGCGGTGACCTGTTTGGCACGCTGTTTTTTGTGTTGCTGGTATTCGCGGCCTGGACCTCGGCGATTTCCCTGATCGAGCCGGCCGTGGCCTGGCTGGTGGAGAACAAGGGCATGACACGCGTCCATGCGTCGGTTTACGCCGGTGCGGCAACCTGGGGCATGGGGCTGGTGACGATCCTGTCATTCAGCCACTGGTCGGATTTTCACCCGCTGTCGTTTATCTCGATATTCGAGAAATACACGGTCTTCGATTTGCTGGATTACCTCACAGCCAATATCATGCTGCCGCTGGGCGGGCTGGCCATTGCCATCTTCAGTGCCTGGGTCATGCGCCGCCAGGACAGTGTGCAGGAACTCGATATGGGCGACGGGCCGGCCTACCGCCTGTGGCATTTCCTGGTGTGTTACGTGACGCCGGTAGCGGTGGTTGTGGTGTTCCTGAATGTGACAGGGATTGTTGAGTTTTAGCCAGTAGTTGGAGTTTCATGACAATAATCAACAAGTTTGCGCTGGTGCCTTACACGCCGGCGCAGATGTATGCGCTGGTGGATGATATCGAGGCCTACCCGGAGTTTCTGCCCTGGTGCAAAAGCACCCGGGTGTTGTCGCGCACGGAAGACGAGGTGCGGGCGACCATCGAATTGTCCAGGGGTGGCGTCGAGAAGTCCTTCACCACCTGTAATCGCAATCAGAAAAACAAGATGATCGAGATGCGCCTGGTGGAAGGGCCGTTCAGGCGACTGGAGGGATTCTGGCGTTTCGACGCGCTGGGCGATGACGGTTGCAAGGTATCACTGGATCTTGAGTTCGAGTTCGCCAGCCGTATGCTGGACATGATGATCGGGCCGGTGTTCAGCCAGATCGCCAATTCACTGGTGGATTCTTTTCAGAAACGCGCGGTAGCTGTCTATGGCTGATTCCATGATCCCGGTTGAAGTGGCCTATGCCAAACCCGAAGAGCAGTTGATTCTGCGCCTGGAAGTGCCCGAGGGGACGACGGCCCGTCAGGCGATCGAGCTGTCGGGTATCCTGCGACGGTTTCCCGAGATCGACATGGATCATCTCAAGCTGGGTATTTTCGGCAAGCTGAAAAAACCTGACCAGGTGCTGACAGCCGGTGACCGCGTGGAGATTTACCGGAAACTGATTGCAGATCCCAAGGAAGTGCGCAAGCAGCGCGCGGCGCAGGGCAAACGCACCGGCAAGGGCGGCGGGAAGCTTGAACCGAAGGACGCTTCTCCCGACTAGTGCGTGTGAACGTGGTTGTCGACCGGGCCGCTGTCCGGCCGGAAGGGCTCCTGTTCCGGTGCGGCGTTACGGAACGTCAGCCAGCGCCAGAAACGCACCAGAACCCCCGGGTTTTCAATTTCCTGCGGTGGTACCTTAACGGTCACCATCCGGCTGGACGGCTCTGCCGGGGCATTGGGGTCCGGCAGGATGGTGCCATCCAGTTTCACCAGCTTGTCCCCGTCAAAGAATACCGCCAGGTGGTCGCTGCACTCGGGCCCTTTACCCTGGGTACCGGGCATGTATGCGTAGTAATAGTCCCAGCGATCGGCGTGGAACGGATCCTCGATCATCGGTGTGCCCATAATGAACTGGACCTGGCGACGCGTCATGCCAACATGGAGCTGGTTGACGGCATCCTGCTTGATGACGTTGCCCTGCTGGATTTCGATCTTGTAGACCCACGGCAGGCGATTGACAATGGGGTCGCCGGCGCAGGAAACGAGTAAAAAACTTGCAATGATGGCAATAAGAGTGAGAAGCTTTCGCATCAACAACGGGACCGGTTCGCTCTGTCAAAGAAGGGCGCGATGATAAACGATATGGCCGGTTTTGAATACGCCTGACGGGAAGTAAAACATTGGAATCCAGTGATCTGCGCAAGGCCGGCTTGAAGGTTACCCTGCCGAGGATGAAGATCCTCGAAATCCTTGAAACCAGCGACACACGCCATATGAGTGCCGAGGACGTCTACAAGCGTCTGCTGGACGCCCGTGAAGACATCGGTCTGGCGACGGTTTACCGGGTTTTGACCCAGTTCGAGGCGGCCGGGCTGGTGTCGCGTCACCATTTCGAGGGCGGGCACTCGGTATTCGAGATGAACGAGGGCCACCACCACGATCACATTGTCTGTACCAATTGTGGCAAGGTAGTGGAATTTTTCGATGAAACCATCGAGCAGTGCCAGCAGACGGTAGCGAAAAAGGCCGGTTTTTCCATCCGCGACCACTC
>JALWRY010000341.1 GCA_027080445.1 Thiohalobacter sp.
GAACTGACCCCCCGGGTCTGGAAAGAAACATTTGCGGACAAAATTTTAAAAAGCGATTTGGACAGGGTGGGTCAATAGCGTCGTAGTTTGAACGGTTACATAAAGAACCCGTAAACAATTTTGTGTAAATGGCAGCTTCAAATGTACTGTCTTTTCCCGACGCATGGGCGTATGTCCAGAAAACCACTTTTTCATGGAGTCATTATATTACTGAAGGTCTGAAAGTGGCCGTAATTTGACATTTTCCTGTCGCCTGTAAGCGGCAACTATATTTCAACAATCTTTAACGGGAAGTGATTCGCGATTGGGGTGAAGTCCTTGTCATTATGTAGCAACTGACAACGGTGCTCCAGAGCTGTAGCAGCAATAATGCAATCATTGGTTTTTCGAATGGTAATGCCTTTCTTGCGCAGTTTGCGATATATGTCTGCCGCCTTAATGAATACTGATTGAGGCATCGGCAACATTATCAATGGATCAAGATAGCGCTGTACATGCCTGTGACTTTTATCGTCAGCGATACCTTGCAGAATTTCTGTCATTATGATGCCGCATAACGCAAGATCGTCGCTTTCCTGTATGAATTGCTCCAACGTTGTCACATGTGGCGGGTTACGGCCGGAAAAGAAATCGATCCAGACGCTGGTATCGACCAGGATCACCGGCCACGGCCTTTGCGCATCTCGTCAAGGTCGCCCTCCCACGATACGTTGCCCTTCAGTTGGAGCAATTTCTTTTGTTGCTTGTGACGCAGTAGCTCGCGCAAGGCGAAGTCAACCAGCTCACGTCGCGTCTTGAGTCCTGTGGCCTTGAGGCCAGCTGCGACCAGCTTGCTATCAAGCACTATATTGGTACGTACCGATTCGGATTTCACGGCATCATCCTCTACACATAAAATACTAATATGTGTGTAGTATAGACTTGTGCGCATTAGCTGGCAAGCAGATGGTAACTCAAGGTTGACTACGTCCGTTTGTGGCCGAAGTCGGCCTTTTGTAACTTTGCACGGGACGAATTCAACCACGAATTGGTGGGCCCGCCAGGACTCGAACCTGGGACCAAGGGATTCACTGTACCCTGATATTTCCATCAGGAGTGGACTATCTCATCACCCTCAACCGGGTTGCTAGGGTGCGGGACGCTCTCGCCTGTTATTAAGGACACTTCGGCAACCTTGCGGTTTCCAGTCCCCAGGTAGTCTCTGCACCTTCCGAAGGTGTACCTTCGGCTTGGCTCAGGGTTGCCACCAGCCTGACTGATGAGGTTTCCCTGAATTCATCCCGTTCATTCCGCGCATTTCTGTGCGGACGCACCATTTTGATGAGTCCCCTGCTCTAACCAACTGAGCTACAGGCCCAAAACAGGCGCGATTCTAGCAGGTTTTGTCGTATTTGTGGTCTTGAAAACAAGGGATGTTCGAGTGAGGATGTATGCGCATATTGACGCAAGGAGTGCGGGATGACGAAGTTGGTCTGCCTGAGCTGCAGAAAAGGGTTGTCTGGAAAACAAGTGAAATACTGCTCCCGAACCTGCAAGAATCGCTATAGCAACAAGCTGCGGCAGTCCTATCTGGCGCAGCAGCGCCGAGGCAAGAGGCGAAAGTTGCTATTGATTGAGGTGAAGGGTGGCAAGTGTTTGCGATGTGGCTATGCGCGAAACCATGCCGCACTGGATTTTCATCATATAGACCCGGAGAGCAAGGTATTTGCGTTGGATCTTCGCGCCTTGTCTAACCGGAAGTGGGAAAAGGTTTTGGAAGAAGTGGAAAAATGTGTATTACTCTGCTCGAACTGTCATGCAGAAGAACACCATCCTGACTGTGCGTTAAATAAATAACGCACAGGTTGGTGCTCAGGAATCCACTTCCAGGAAACTGCGCAGCTGTTCCGAACGGCTCGGGTGACGCAGCTTGCGCAGGGCCTTGGCTTCGATTTGACGGATACGCTCGCGGGTGACGTCGAACTGCTTGCCGACTTCTTCCAGCGTGTGATCGGTGTTCATGTCGATACCGAATCGCATGCGCAGCACCTTGGCTTCACGTGGTGTGAGTCCGGACAGTACACCCTGTGTAGCTTCTTTCAGACCGGCGCCGGAGGCGGAATCTACCGGCGAGTCGATGGTAGAGTCCTCGATGAAATCACCCAGGTGTGAATCTTCATCATCACGGGGTTTCCATGGAGATCGGCTCCTTGGCGATCTTGAGCACCTTGCGCACTTTATCTTCCGGCATGTCCATGCGCTCGGCAAGTTCTTCCGGCGTGGGTTCGCGGCCCATTTCCTGCAGCATCTGCCGCGAGATGCGGTTCAGCTTGTTGATGGTCTCGATCATGTGTACCGGGATACGGATCGTGCGCGCCTGGTCTGCGATGGAACGCGTAATGGCCTGGCGAATCCACCATGTCGCATAGGTTGAGAACTTGTAACCGCGGCGGTATTCGAACTTGTCCACCGCCTTCATCAGGCCGATGTTGCCTTCCTGGATCAGGTCGAGGAACTGCAGGCCGCGGTTGGTGTATTTCTTGGCAATGGAGATCACCAGGCGCAGGTTGGCTTCCACCATTTCTTTCTTGGCGCGACGGGCCTTGGCCTCGCCGATCGACATGCGGCGGTTGATATCCTTGATTTCACTGATGGACAGTCCGGATTCTTTCTGGATGCCGACCAGCTTGTTTTGTGCGCGCAGGATTTCGTCCTTGTGCTGTTCGAGCACGGGCGAATACTTGTGGCCGGCCTTGATCTGGGAATCCAGCCACTTGAGGTCGGTCTCGCTGTCCGGGAACGAGGTGATGAAATCGCGGCGCGGCATGTGCGCGTCATGTACGCAGATGTTCATGATGACGCGTTCGTGGGAACGAATGCGGTTTACGGTGCTGCGCAGGTTCTGGGTCAGCTTTTCCACCATCCGCGGGGAAAGCTTGATGTGCATCAGGTGGTCGACCAGTTGCTCGCGCAGTTTTTTCAGTTTTGCCTGGTTCTTGCCCTTGCTGGACAGTCCGGCCTGGATCTTGTCGTGGAGATCGTTCAGTTGCGCGAAGAACGCACGGGTTTCTTCCGGGTCGGGACCGGTATCGACGGGCGCCTCGTCTTCATCGTCGTCATCGCTGTTGGCTTTTTTCTCGGCTTCAGCCTGACGCGAGGCGGGTGTCGGGATCGGTTCTTCAACCGCGTTGGGGTCGACAAAGGTACTGAACAGGTCTGCGAGACGGGCCTCGCCTTCAACGACGCGCGCAAATTCTTTCAGCAGCAGGGTGGACGATGCCGGGTAACTGGCCAGTGCCGAGTAGACCTGTGCCAGGCCGTCTTCGATGCGCTTGGCAATTTCGATTTCGCCCTCACGGGTCAGCAGTTCCACCGTGCCCATTTCGCGCATATACATGCGCACCGGGTCGGTGGTGCGGCCGAACTCGCTATCAACGGTGGCCAGCGCAGCGGCGGCCTCCTCGACGGCGTCTTCGTCGGTGGTGGTGGTTTCGCTGGACAGGATCAGCGCATCGGCGTCCGGGGCAGTCTCGTGCACCTGGATACCCATGTCATTGATCATGCCAATGATGTCCTCGATCTGTTCAGGATCGACGATTTCATTGGGCAGGTGATCATTGACTTCGGCGTACGTCAGGAAGCCCTGTTCTTTACCCTTGGCAATTAACAGCTTAAGCTGCGATTGTTGATCCTGGTTCATCACCTGAACTGTTCCCCGTCTCTCGGATGTTGCGCCGATAAAAAGTCAAACGACCATTATAGCTGATTCGGCGTGTATTAGCCATATCTGTTACGCTCTAACGGCGTCACCCGTTTGTCGGGTGACGCATTGCAAGTAACGCTTTCAATTCATCTTTCTCAGAGTCGCTGAGCGTCTGTTGGCGGCTCTGAAATAACAACAGTTCCATACGGTAACTGTTTCTCTGCTCTAGCAGACGCTGTAACGCGTCCCGAAATTCCTCAGCCAGCCCTTCGGCCGGCAAATCCAGTGGTGTACCCGCCAGCCTGGCCAGGTGCTGTTCCTCGGGCTGCCCGCGCCAGTACTCAAGTATCCCACCTGCGGAGAGGTTGGGGCGCTGGTGTAGGATTTCAAGCAGCTTGCACAGCAAGGCAATGCCAGGTGCGTCGAAATCCTCAAGCCCGCAGGGTGTGACAACGGTTTCCGCCAGCTGCGGTTGCTCCAGCAACAGGCGTATGGCGGTGCGAACCGGGCTGCGTCCGCTATGACTCGATGGTGGCTTCGGGGGTTCCTCACGAAGCACCTTTTCCTGACTAAATACACGGGTTTGTAGCCTTGAGGCGCTCATACCGCTGTATTCAGCCAGCTGATCGAGCATCAAGTCCCGGAATACCGTGTCCGGCATGCGCTGCAGCAGCGGTCGCGCCAGGTTCACCAGTTGGTCGCGGCCTTCTATAGTGGTTGTATCGACCTGTTGTTGCAGGTGTTCAAAGAAAAACTGTGAAAGTGGAACCGACTCGACAGTTTTTTTCTGAAAAGCGTCTGCACCGATGTGGCGCACCAGGCTGTCAGGGTCCTCACCTTGCGGAAGAAACAGGAAGCGCGCTTCACGGCCGTCGTGCATGGCCGGCAGTGCATTCTCCAGTGCGCGCCACGCGGCGCGGCTGCCGGCGGCATCGCCATCGAAACAGAACACCACCTCGCGCACGGTGCGGTACAGGCGTTCCAGGTGGTCCGGCGTGGTGGCGGTGCCCAGTGTGGCCACGGCGTTGGTCAGGCCGAACTGGGCCAGCGCCACCACGTCCATGTAACCTTCAACCACCAGCAGGCGTTGCAGTTTCTGGCTGGCCTTGCGGGCTTCGAACAGGCCATAGAGTTCCTGGCCTTTGTGGAACACCGGGCTTTCCGGGCTGTTCATATACTTGGGCTTTTCGTCACCCATGACCCTGCCACCGAAGCCGATGGTGCGGCCGCGCCGGTCACGGATGGGAAACATGATGCGGTCCCGGAAGCGGTCGTAACAGCCGCCTTCATCGCGTTTTACCAGCAGCCCCAGCTCGACAGCCAGTTGCTGGCTGTGAGTGTCATTACCAAGATATTTCAGCAGGTTGTCCCAGCCGGGCGGGGCGTAACCGAATCCGAAGGTGGCGGCGACCTCACCGCTCAGGCCACGGTCTTTCAGGTAATTGACGGCGTTTTCGGCCTGCGGATGTTCGCGCAGCTGGCTACGGTAAAAGCGGTCGACTTTCTCCAGCAGTGAATAGTGATCGTCGCGGCGGGTGTCCTTGCGTGGTGCGTGGCCCTCCTCGCGCGGCACGTCGACGCCGATGCTGCGCGCCAGTTCCTCGATGGCTTCGGGGAATTCCAGGTGGTCGTATTCCATCATGAAACCGATGGCGCTGCCGTGTGCGCCGCAGCCGAAGCAGTGATAGAACTGTTTACTCGGGCTGACGGTAAAAGACGGGGTTTTTTCGTTGTGGAACGGGCAGCAGGCCTGGTATTCGCGACCGGCTTTTTTCAACGGCACGCGGGCGTCGATGACTTCGACGATATCGACTCGGTTGAGCAGGTCGTCGATGAAGTTTTGCGGAATGCGGCCGGCCATGAGCTATATGGTAGGGGATGCGCGGGGCAGGGTATACGGGGGCTTGCTGTTTTCCCGTCATTGCACCCAGGAGTACTTCCTCAGGATGTCTTCGCCATCCTTCAGGGCGCGAGCGCAGCGCGGCGATCTCTTTGGGTCGGGCGCTAAGCTGACAGAGATTGCCACGGCGCTGCACGCCTCGCAATGAACTGTTGTTTGCGCTGGCGCGCGATGCGCACCTGAATATCGACGTGCACCCCGGCCTGTCCGGCAAGGTCACGCTGAACGCCATTGACCAGACCCTGTTGCAGATACTCGACCGTATCACGGCACAGGTGCCTATTCGCTACCACTTCGAGGACGAGTTACTGGTCATTGAACCGGACCGCCCGTACCTGCGCAGTTATTACATCGACTATGTGAATCTTTCCCGCAGCAGCGAGAGTACCAACGGTGTATCCACACAGATTTCCACCACCGGGGGATCAGCGATACAGGCTTCCGGATCCGGCGGTTCAACCCGCAGTAGCAGTACGGGCTCCAACAGTTCTTCCACCTCGGTCACCAGTACCTCAAAGAACCGGTTCTGGAACCAGCTGCAGCAGAACATTGCCAATATGCTGGGTTTCAGGGCCGATGACGAGAATGTCAACCAGTCCGTTATTGTCAATGCCGAAACCGGCCTGCTGACGGTTCGCGCTACCCAGACCCAACACCTCAAAATCCAGCAATATCTGGACCGACTCATCACCAACGCCCAGCGCCAGGTTCTGATCGAAGCGACCGTCGTGGAAGTTGAACTCAATAATAAATACCAGTTCGGCGTGGACTGGTCGAAGATCGCCGACAAGGGTAATGGTTTCTCCTTTACCCAGAATCTGCTCGGCACCAACCTGGTCAACCCGCCGGTATTCACACTCAATTACACAGACAGCAAAAGCTTCGGGGATATCGCCGCCACGGTGAAAATGTTGCAGGAATTTGGCAACGTCAAGGTGTTGTCCAGCCCAAAAATCATGGCGATCAACAACCAGGCGGCGCTGCTCAAGGTCGTCAACAATATTGTTTACTTCACGCTGGAAAGCGATACGGTCTCCAACCAGGCGACGGCGACCACCACCTTTACCAGTACGCCACATACGGTTCCCGTCGGCTTTGTCATGTCGGTAACCCCGCAGATCAGCCGTGACGATGCCGTTACCCTGAACGTACGGCCGACGATCTCCCGCGTGACCGGCTTTGTTAACGACCCGAATCCTGACCTGGCAAAACAGAATGTCGAAAGCCGCATACCACAGATCCAGATACGCGAAATGGAATCGATACTACGTGTGCGCAGTGGCCAGGTGGCCGTGCTTGGCGGTCTGATCCAGGACAGTATTGACCTTACCGACCAGGGTATTCCAGGGCTCTCCAGCATCGATTACGTTGGCGATGCCTTTACCTACCGCAATAACAAGATCAAGAAATCCGAGCTGGTCATCTTCATGCGCCCGCGTGTTGTTGCCAGCCTGGACAAACCCCTGGACGTGTACAACGATTATCTACCCGATCCCGATACGCCTCTCGGGCCAAACCGCGCCAGTAAACGGGGAGGACGGCCTTGAGTCTGTTGATGGATGCGCTCAGGCGCGCTGAAAACGCTACCACTGACGTTGGGGAGGCGATAAACACGCCTGCAGAAGAAACTTCTGCGCCAGCAGAACCTGCCACACCGGACCTGTCACTGGAACCACTCAACAGCACGGCGCCACAAGCCGGGCTTGCCGAACAAGGCCGGGCCGAAACCTGTGCCCTGGCAGAGCCTGCAAACGATCCGCCGCCTGTACCCGCTCAACCCGCGAAACCCGATGCCCCGCCAGCCGGCCGAGTCCGGCTTGCACCGCGTTCGTCCCGGACAAAAAACAGGCTGATGTTCGGGTCGGGTTTTATCCTCATTCTGACCGCGGTGGGTGGATACTATGCATGGAAAGTCAGTCAGTTTCCGGTACCCGGTCATTACCAATCGGCAACATTGATCCGTGAGCCGGCGCCCACCGATAGCGCGCCGGCGCTTGTCAAACCTGCCGCAGTAAACAAAACCGTGACGCTTCCCCTGAAAACCGCGACAGCGCCGGCGCGCGTCACAGCAAAAGCCCGGCGTTCACAAACACCCCCGGCCCAGGCGACGCAAAAACATCGCCCGGTCAGGGCGGTCCATCATACTGCAACACCTATACACATCCGTAAAAAAAGCCGTACATCGGCAGTCGACGCACAACTGCACGCTGCCTGGCGTGCTTACCAGCAGCAGGACTATCTTCGTGCGGAAAGTCAGTACAAACAGGTACTGCACCGTTACCCGGACAACCGGGATGCCATGCTGGGCCTGGCAGCTATTGCCCTGTACCGTAACAACGCGACTGCAGCGCACTATTATTATGAACGCGTACTTAAAAATCACCCTGGCGACAAGCTGGCGCGGGTGGCACTGCAGTCACTCGCCGGATCGGGTGATGCACTGAAAGACAGCAGCCAGCTGAAATTCTGGCTGCAATCGGACCCGAACAATCCGCAATTGCTGTTTGCACTCGGCAATCACCAGGCCGAGCTCGGTAACTGGAAAGAAGCGCAGCGCGCTTACTTCAAAGCCTTCCGTCTTGCACCCAATCGCGCGGATTACGCCTTTAACCTGGCCGTTGCACTCGACCAACTGTCACTCTACCGGCAAGCCCTGAATTACTATCGCCAGGCGCGCAAACTGGCCGGCCCGGCAACCCTGTTCAGCATCAAACAACTGGACCGGCGCATCGCCCGCCTTGAACACAAGGGAGCACCCGGTTCATGACAGCTGTCGCCAAACCCAAGCGTATCGGCGATTTGCTGATTGAGAAGGGTATCCTCACCCAGGATCAGCTCAGCATTGCACTCACCGAGCAGAAAAAATCCCGTGATCAGCTAGGCAAGATTATCGTCAGCCTGGGGTTTGCCACCGAGGCCGTGGTGCGTGATGTCCTGGGCGAAGCCCTGGGGCAGGAGAGCGTCGACCTGTCCAAGGTCATTGTGGATACCGAAGTTCTGCAACTGGTCGGCAAGGATATCGCGCGACGCTTTAAAATACTGCCGCTCTCCATCGACAAGCAAAAAAACATGCTGTCAGTCGCCATGTCTGACACCTTCAACGTCGTCGCAATCGACCAGTTGCGCGCACTGCTGGGTGGTGAACTGGATATAACACCGGTCCTTGCCGGTGAATCGGAAATTGAAAATGCCATTGACCAGCTGTACGGCTTTGAATTATCCGTTGATGGCATACTGCACGAGATTGAAACCGGCAAGGTCGACTACAGCAACCACTTCAGCGAATCTGACGAATACAGCCAGCCGCTGGTGCGACTGGTTGATGCCCTGTTATCCGACGCGGTAAAAAAAGGCGCGTCGGACATACACTTTGAACCCGAACATGGCTTCCTGCGTATCCGCTACCGTATCGACGGTGTACTTCGACAGATCCGCAGCCTGCACCAGAACTACTGGTCGGCCATTGCCGTACGCCTGAAAGTCATTTCCGGGATGAATATCGCGGAAACCCGCGCGCCGCAGGACGGGCATATCTCCCTGACCCTGTTCGGGCGTCCCATCGACTTCCGCGTCTCCGCACAACCGACAACGCACGGTGAAAATATCGTCCTGCGTATCCTCGATCGCAACAAGGGCATCGTGCCCCTCGATCAACTGGGACTCAGCGAAGCCGCGCTGGCGGCCTTGCGTTTGATGATGGCGCGCCCGGAAGGCATTTTGCTGGTCACCGGACCCACCGGCAGCGGTAAAACCACCACGCTGTATTCCATGCTGAACTACGTGAATAACGAGTCGGTCAACATCATGACCCTGGAAGACCCGGTCGAATACCCCATGTCGATGATTCGCCAGACATCCGTGAACGTGGCCGCCAAGCTGGATTTTGCCAGCGGCATCCGTTCCATGTTGCGCCAGGACCCGGATATCATCCTGGTCGGCGAGGTGCGCGATGAAGACACAGCAGACATGGCCTTGCGTGCCGCCATGACCGGACACCAGGTCTATTCAACCCTGCACACCAACTCAGCCGTGGGTGCAATACCGCGCCTACTGGACCTCGGCATCGTCCCGGATATTCTCGCCGGCAATATTATCGGTATCGTCGCCCAGCGCCTGATACGCAAACTCTGTCCGCAATGTCGAACTGCCGACAAGCCCACAGAACTCGAACACCATCTGCTCGGACTTGGCGAAGGTGAGAATCCCACGGTATACCGCGCCACGGGCTGTGAGCATTGCCACCAGACCGGCTACCGGGGACGTATCGCCATTACCGAGTTACTCAAGATCGACAGCGATATCGATGACCTGATCGCCCGCCGCGCCTCGCGCAAGGAACTCCATGATATGGCGATCAGCAAGGGTTTCGAACCCCTGGCCGAAGATGCACTGCGCCGTGTCCTGGACGGTAGCAGCACACTGGAAGAAGTCTCGCGTGTCGTTGATCTCACGGACCGCCTGTAGGGCACAAGGGCAATGGCAGCATTCGAATACAAGGCAGTAGATCACTTCGGCAAGCAGGTGCTCGGTCGCATAGAGGCCAGCAACGACGAAGACCTGGAACTGCGTCTGACCCGCATGGGCCTCGACCTGGTCAACTTCCGACCGGCTCGCAATAACCGTTTTTTCAAAGGCCGTAATCGTGTCGATCGTCCGGAGCTGGTTACCTTCTGTTTCCACCTGGAACAACTCACGCGCGCCGGCGTGCCTATCCTGGACGCACTCACCGACCTGCGCGACAGCGTGCCTAACCCGCGCTTTCGCGATGTGCTTTCTGCCATCATCGAAGACATCGAAGGGGGCAAAAACCTTTCGGGTGCCCTGACGGGATTTCCCCAGGTATTCGACTCGGTGTTTGTCAACCTGATTGCCGCCGGCGAGCAAAGCGGTAAGCTGCCGGAAATTCTCCGTGAACTGACGGAATCGCTGAAGTGGCAGGACGAACTGGCAGCGCATACCAAAAAGATCGTCATGTACCCGGCTTTTGTCGGCATTGTCATTCTCGGCGTGATGGGTTTCATGATGATCTACCTGGTGCCGCAACTGGTCGGGTTTATTACCAGCATGGGCGGCGACATCCCTTTTCATACCCGGGCGCTGATATTCGTATCGGATATTGTCACCAATTACTGGTACCTGTTTCTCATTGCACCGCCGGTATTATTCTTTGGAATTCGCTACTGGGCGCGGCACAGTGACAGCGGGCGTTACCGGGTAGACCGGTGGAAACTCAATGCGCCGGCCATCGGACCGATTTACAAAAAGATCATTCTGTCACGTTTTACCACCAACTTTGCGCTGCTCTACAAGGCTGGCGTTACTGTCCTGGACTGCATCCGCATGGGTGAAACACTGGTTGGAAACGCCGTGATCGCTGAAGCCCTGCAACGCGTCAGGCAGCAGATCAGCGAGGGCGTAACACTGACTGCGGGCTTTGAAAACACCGGCCTGTTTCCACCACTGGTCGTGCGCATGTTCCGCGTCGGCGAAACCAGCGGCGCACTGGACAGTTCGCTGGAAAATGTCAGTTACTTTTTTAACCGTGATGTAAGTGAATCCATAGAGCGCGTTCAGGCGCTGATCGAGCCGGTTCTTACCGTCGTACTGGGCGCCATGCTGGGCTGGGTCATGTTGTCGGTGCTCGGGCCGGTCTACGACATGCTTGGCAAGGTCACGAGGTAAGATCATGCGGCTTGTTCTCTACGTCAATGCCGACCGTTACACGCTGTACCGTGTAGACCGGCACGGCGCGCACAGGCTCGGTAATTTTCTCGTCGGCCAGGCCGGCAGGCACAGGCTGCACGACATGCTCGTACTGCTGCAACAACAACCTGTATCGATACTTGTCGACCTGATCGAGGAAGAATTCCGTCACGATACCATTCCACATGTGCGGGGCAACGATCGAACACGCATGCTGGAACGCCATGCGGCAAAACTGTACCGTGGCACACCGTTTCGTTATAGCCAGATTATCGGGCGCCTGCGAGAGGGCCGCTGTGACGACAAGGTATTGTTCAGTGCACTGACCAACCCGGATAACCTGCAACCCCTGCTTGATCTCCTTGAAGAAACTGCAACTCCGCTTGCAGGCATTTTCTCTTTACCCATTGTCAGCACACGACTCCTGAAACCCCTTCAGGCCTGCAGTGAAAATGTCCTGTTGATTACCGAACAGCCTGACGGCGGCCTGCGCGAAACATTTTTGCGAGGGTCAAAGATACAGTTCAGTCGGCTGGCGCCAATACAGGAATCCTCACCGGATGAATACTGCAGTTTGCTTGAGGCTGAAGTTAACAAGACCCAGCGCTACCTGAACACGCTGAGGTTACTCGCGCCCGGTGAGTCTGTCGATGTCTACCCCATCGCCGATGGCCAGCGTTGTGACGCGGTAAAACGGACCTGCCCGGATACCGGGCAGCTGAATTTCCACCCGACAGACATCAGGGATCTTGCCATCGCTACCGGTTTCAAAAGCTTTCCTGAAACCGGGGGCTGTGATGCCCTGTTTGCCTTCCTGCTTGGTAACACACCCTCAAAAAACCACTACGCACAAGCTCCGCATCTGAAGCGCTTGCGTGGCTGGCAGGGCGCCTTGATGCTCAAGGCAGCCAGCTGGCTGCTGGCCGTTATTGGCCTGAGCTGGAGCGGGATAAACACGATCGACGGCTGGATGGCTCACCGTGAAGGTGATCAGGTCGCTGCCAGCCGTTCATTGATTGCCGGGCGTTACACCCAACTCACCCGCGAGCTGCCAGTCCAGCCAGAGCAGGCACGCGCCATGAGGGAAGCCGCCGAGCTGGCCGATAGCCTGGAGCGTCACACACTGAAAACAGGGGCTATCTTCAAACTCGTCGGTTCAGCATTCAGCCATCACCCCACACTGGAACTGCGTAAACTCAGCTGCTTTACAAGTGACAAAACCAGCGCACACAAAGCCGTCACCCTGGCTTCCATGGATGCATCCGCAAGCCTGCCGTTACCACACTATACCGTCACCCTCGTTTCCGGCAGGCTGCGCCATTTTAACGGGAGTTATCAGCACGCACAGGAACAGGTTGACGCGCTTGCCGACTGGTTACGACAACAGCCCGGGGTTGTATCCGTCAATATTGACCATGCCCCGCTTGATACCCGTCCCGATAGCCAGATACAGGGTGAACTTGACAATAAATCATCACAGGAAAAAGCCACCTTTGAACTGCGTATTGTGATGGAGATGACACATGGCGAAGCTTGAAATCCACCGTGACATGTTACGTTCGCCCTTGCAACGCCTGCTCATCGTCTCGGTGCTTGTCAGCTTTCTGGCCGGTCTCAGCCACTGGTATGCCAGTACTGAGCGTGACCACCTCTTACATGAACGGGCCGACCTGAATGTACTGCGCGATGAATACCGTGATGCAATAGAAGCCGGCGGCATCCTCAAAACTTCCCAGCAACGTTACCATGAACTTGAGCAACTGGGATTTATTGGCAAAGAACCCCGGCTGCTCTGGATTGAATCCCTGCGCAATAGCGGTCAATCACAACAACTTTACAACCTTAAATACAACCTGAATCAACAACAGCCGGTC
This sequence comes from Thiohalobacter sp., assembly GCA_027080445.1. GTDB lineage: Bacteria > Pseudomonadota > Gammaproteobacteria > DSM-19610 > DSM-19610 > Thiogranum. The sequence continues at coordinate 13,160 of JALWRY010000341.1, forward strand.
AGGTTGAGCGGTGGTCCGCAAACTTCTCACTACCAGCTCTACGCCAGCCCGATGCAATTACACCTTGATCTGGCCCACGAAGGCCGCCTTGTTGCGTTCTTCAAGCATTTAAGAAATGAACGGCCTGCTGTCTACCAGCTACGCGCCTGTACCCTGACACCAGACTTTGACAATAATCACGTTAAGCTTCACAAGCCAAACATCTCTGCAACCTGCGATATCCTCTGGTTTACTGCAAGGCAGGCAGAACACTTTGAGGAGGACCCGATGTGAAGACACTTCGATTCACATTCTGGCTATCCTGCTTACTGATTCCATTGTCTACGGCACACGCCGACCCCTGGGGCAGACTGTTCACGACCCCCGCACAACGTTCACAACTCGACGCTGGCCAGGTCGTAAATAGCCAGGTATCACAACCCTCCGACAATGATTCGCAGGCCATCGCTCCCCGGCCTATACGCATTACCGGCACACTGACCAGCAGTAGCGGGAAGCACACCGTATGGTTGAATGGAAAACCTGCCAGACAAGGTGTCCGTGTACTTGAAGCCGGACGCGTTCAGTTGCGTGTCACCTCATCCGCCAGCCCGCGCAGGATGAAATCCGGGCAACTCCTCTACCCGAAAACCGGGAAGGTTGTTGAGGGTTACGCAGCCCGACCATCGACTTTAGACGGCAAGCCGACGCAGGCGGAGCCGAAAAACGTCAACGAACCGATGTAATATACGTCATGCGCCAGCCCCCTCATTCTTTCACGGCAAAGACCCAATGCGGCGCCGCATTACTACTGTTTGTCATTGCGCTGGTGATGGCCGCCAGCCTTGCACTCCTGAAACGGCTCAACCAGGCGCCTGATCAGGTACAACGCGATAACTTTACGATGCAGCAACTCAAAAAGGCGCGCGACGCCTTGCGCGGCTATGCCCTGAGCGGTATCGACCCTGTAAATACCAGTGTTCAACCCGGACGTCTTCCCTGCCCGGACTATACCCTGGATGGCGATAGCGACCCCTGCATTACCGTCAGCGGACACATACAGCCCGGCCGCCTGCCCTGGCGAACCCTGGGGCTCGAGGAATTACGTGATGCCGGCAATGAACCGCTCTGGTATGTCCCGGCACTTGAATTCACTGACGGGCAGACCATCAACAGCAATAGCACCACAACCTTGCGCATCGATGCCGGAGCCCGTGCTGAAATGGCGATCGTACTCTCACCCGGGCCGGTCATCGCCAAACAAAAACGCCCAACGGGCAATCTTTCCGCGCAGCGCGATCCATCACGTTATTTCGAGGATATCAACGCGCTTGCCGCCACAGACTATGTCACGAAACCCGCTACGCCTGGCAGCGAATTTAATGACCGCCTGCTGGCGCTGCACCTGGATCAATTTATGCCTCAACTCGAACGGCGGGTGCTGAATGAACTCAGGAATACCCTCAAGAATACCCTGAAGTCGGCCTCTGCCTTGCCCAACCCTGCGCTTATCAATACGACTGACTGCAATAATACGCTCACTGAAGGCCTGCTACCCGAAACGATCAATGCTGCCACTCCCTGTGATGTTGATGTCACCAAACTCCCTTCCTATCCACCCTGGTTCAGCGCCTGGCAACCTTTAATCTGGTATGTCATGTCACCGGGAAGCACGCTTACCGTTGGCAGTGCGACGAACCTCCAGGCTTTAAT
>JALWRY010000342.1 GCA_027080445.1 Thiohalobacter sp.
GCAAGGAAGTCCCCCTGGTCGACCAGGGCCTGCACGCTGGACGCCATGCTCTGGACAACCGGTGCGGCAGTCTTTACCGGTGCGTTGCCGCAACCGGCGAGTCCCAGCAGCACCAGCGGCAGAAGCACGTATAATCTGGACACAAACACGAAGGGCATTACCTGTTTTTGGTGAGCGCCTATTGTAAAGAGGTGGAAGCGGATGTGCATGTTCTTTTATCGACCCGGATTGCGTTGGGACAGGCGGCAATGAGCGAACCGGACCAGTCCTCCGGGGGAGGAACCCTGTACGTGGTTGCGACGCCGATCGGTCACCTTGGCGATATCAGCACACGTGCTATCGAAGTGCTCAGGCAGGTCGACCGGATTGCCGTCGAGGATACCCGCCACAGCGGCCGGCTGATGCAGCACTTTGCCATATCCACCCCGATGCTGGCCCTGCACGAACATAATGAACGCCATCTCGCGCCGGCGCTGGTCGAGCAGTTACAGGCCGGCCAGTCCATTGCACTGATTTCCGATGCCGGCACGCCGCTGATCAGTGATCCCGGTTTCAACCTGGTGCGTCTGGCGCGTCAGTCCGGTGTGCGAGTGGTGCCGGTGCCGGGGCCAAGTGCATTGATCTGTGCCCTCTCGGCCGCCGGTCTGGCCACAGACCGGTTCGTGTTCGAGGGTTTCTTACCGGCAAAGTCCGTGGCACGGCGCACACGCCTTGAACAGCTGGTGCGCGAACCACGCACCCTGGTGTTTTACGAGTCCAGTCACCGCATTGTCGAGAGCCTTGCCGATATGGCGCAGGTGTTTGGTGAATCACGCCAGGCCGTGCTGGCGCGTGAACTGACCAAACAGTTCGAAACCATTCACCAGGATGAACTGGGCGCATTACAGCACTGGGTACAGGCGGACAGCTACCAGCAGAAAGGTGAGATGGTTGTGCTGGTGGAAGGCTGGACACAACCCGACGATGACTCGCTGAATGCCGAAGCCGAACGGATACTGAATATCCTCATGGAAGAACTGCCGGTCAAAACAGCCGCCAAACTGACAGCACGGCTTACCGGTCTGAACAAGCGCGAGCTATACGAACGGGGCGTGGCGCTCAGGAAGACGGACTAATGCCCACTGCACATGCTCACGCACCAGTTCCGAAGGATGGCTGCTGCGCGCTTGCAAGGCACGGGTTACTGCTTCACTGGCCGGGCTGTTGCCCAGCGCCACGGCAATATTCCGCAGCCAGCTGATATGCCCGATACGACGAATTGCCGTACCCTCGGTATAACGTAAAAAGGCCGCTTCATCCCAGGCAAACAGGTCGATCAGCGTACGGCTGTCGAGCCGGTGACGCGGGGTGAAATCCTTTTCGTCACTTGGCCGGGCGAAACGGTTCCAGGGGCAGATCAGTTGGCAGTCGTCGCAACCGTAAATGCGGTTGCCGATGCCCTGGCGCAGTTCCACGGGGATAGCGCCGTGCAGTTCGATGGTCAGGTAGGAAATGCAGCGCCGCGCATCGAGCCGGTAGGGGGCAATGATGGCCTGTGTCGGGCAGATATCGATACACGCCTGGCAGCTGCCGCAATGGTTATCCGCGGGCGTGTCAATCGGCAGGGGCAGGTCGGTAAACAGTTCGCCGAGAAAAAACCATGAGCCTTCGCGGCGATTGATCAGGTTGGTGTGCTTGCCGATCCAGCCCAGCCCGGCTTTTTGCGCAATGGCCTTTTCCAGTACCGGTGCGCTGTCGGTAAAGGCGCGGAACCCGAAGGGCCCGACCTGTTCAGCGATGCGGCCCGCGAGTTTCTGCAGGCGTTTGCGCAATACCTTGTGGTAATCCCGGCCGAGCGCATAGCGCGACACATAGGCGCGCGCCGGGTCTTCCAGCACATTCCCGGCCGGGTCCGCCTGTTCCGGCCAGTAATCCATGCGCACGGAAATAATACGTTGGGTACCCGGCACCAGTGCCCGTGGACGGCTGCGCTTGCCGTCATGCGCGGCCATATAGCGCATTTCGCCGTGGTGCTGGTTGCCGAGCCAGTTCAGCAGGTGCGCCTCGTCTTCATCGAGGCGGGTATCGGTGATGCCGACCTGCTGGAAGCCCAGCTCAGATCCCCAGGTTTTTATATCCTGCGCAAGTTGTGCAAAGTCGATATTGTCACGGCTGGCGGGCGTGCCGGATTTGGGGGATAGCGTCACGGTGCGGTATGGTTTGCCAATGGCTCTCGGGAGTGGACATTGTATGCCGGAATCCAGCGCTTTGCCGCTTTATACCGCAGCAGGCGTGCGTGAACTGGATCGCCTCGCCGTGGAAACACAGGGGATTTCCGGTTATCAGCTGATCTGCCGCGCCGGGCAGGCGCTGCGTGCGTGTATTGCCGCACACTGGCCGTCCTGCCGGCGCGTCAACCTGTTGTGCGGGGGAGGTAACAACGGCGCTGACGGTTATGTGCTGGCGCGGTTGCTACGCGAAGCCGGGGTTGAGGTCAGCGTGCAGTATCTCAGTGATCCCGAGCGGTTGAGCGGTGATGCGGCAACGGCCTTTGCGGATTTCAGCCAGGGCAGTGGTGAAGCGACGAGGTTCGACGGCGCACTGATCGAGGCGCCGTTACAGGTGGATGCCCTGCTCGGTACCGGTCTGACACGCGTGGTGGAGGGCCGCTGGCGGGAGGCCATCGACAGGCTCAACGCTCAGTCGGCGCCGGTGCTGGCGGTCGATATCCCCAGCGGCCTGTCGGCCGATAGCGGGGTGATTTGCGGTACTGCCGTGACTGCGCAACGTACGTTGACGTTCGTGGGCCGCAAACGCGGCCTGTATACCGCGCAGGGCGTGGATTGCGCCGGTCGTGTTGAATTCTCCGACCTGGATATTCCGGCGGCGATATACGACAGGCAGCCGGCAACGGCCTGCCTGCTGGAACAGCCGGCACTGGGTGCGCTGGCCGCGCCGCGGCTGCGCAGTAGCCACAAGGGGGATTTCGGTCATGTACTGGTGGTGGGTGGCGATGCCGGTATGCCGGGGGCGCCACGGCTGGCCGCCGAAGCGGCGGCGCGCTGTGGTGCCGGGCTGGTGTCCGTTGCGACCTGTGCCGCCAATGTGTCCGGCCTGAATAGCGGCCGTCCGGAATTGATGGTGCACGCTGTGCAGCAGGCGCGTGAGTTGCAGCCGTTGCTGCGTCGGGCCAGCGTTATCGTTGTCGGCCCCGGTCTTGGCCGGTCGCACTGGTCACGACAGTTGTTTGAGCGGGTGCTCGATACCACCCTGCCACTGGTGGTGGATGCCGATGCGCTCAATCTGCTCGCGCAGGAGCCCCGGGTTCGTCACAACTGGATACTGACGCCGCATCCCGGCGAAGCCGCGCGCCTGCTTGGTACCGATACGGCTACCGTTCAGCAGGACCGTTTTGCCGCGCTGGAGTCGCTGCGTGAACAGTATGGCGGCGTCGTGGTTCTGAAAGGTGCGGGTACCTTGATCGGGGACGGCCGACTGCCTGCGGTTTGTGCGGCGGGTAATCCCGGGATGGCCAGCGGTGGCATGGGCGATGTGCTGAGTGGCGTCGTCGGGGCCTTGCTGGCGCAGGGACTGGAGCCGGGCGCCGGCGCCCGCGCCGGTGTTTGCCTGCACGCCCGTGCCGCCGACCGGGCTGCTGAGGCCGGTGGCGAACGCGGCCTGCTCGCCGGTGACCTCATGCCATGGCTTCGCGAGGGTGTGAATGGCCGCCATTGACATCCGCCTGGACGATGCCGATGCCACTGAAACCTTTGGCCGCCGTCTATCGGTCTGTCATCAGGCGGGCGCCGTCCTGTTCCTGCACGGCGACCTCGGCGCCGGCAAGACCACGCTGGTGCGCGGTTACCTGCGCGGACTGGGTCACCAGGGGCCGGTGAAGAGCCCGACCTATACCCTGATCGAACCCTACCAGACTGCTCG
>JALWRY010000343.1 GCA_027080445.1 Thiohalobacter sp.
CGGTAACTGTGCGTTGGTGCGCTGCATGCCCAACACCCCGGCACTGGTGCAAAGCGGGGCCACCGCCATGTTCGCCAATCGTGCGGTCAACGATGACCAGAAGGCGTTGGCGGAAAACATCCTGCGCGCCGTCGGACTGGCCTTGTGGGTGGATGACGAAACGCAGATGGATGCCGTTACCGCGCTCTCGGGTAGCGGCCCGGCGTATTTTTTCCTGGTCATCGAAGCGATCCAGGAAGCGGCGCAAACCCTTGGGCTGGATACTAAAACTGCCCGGCTACTGGCGATGCAGACCGCCTTTGGCGCGGCCAAAATGGCGCTGGAAAGCCGCGATGACGCCGCCGTACTTCGCCAGCGGGTAACGTCGCCCGGTGGCACCACGGAAAAAGCCCTGTCGGTGCTTGAGCAGGGTGGACTGCGCGCACTCTTCAATGACGCCCTCACAGCCGCCTGCGACCGTTCGCGCGAGCTGGCCGAACAGTTCGGGTCCGAATAATGGGGGCAGGCTACGTGACCAACCCGTTGGGGTTCCTGATTAACACCCTGTTCGGGCTGTATATTCTCATGGTGATGCTGCGCTTTATCCTGGCCGTGGTACGGGCGGATTTTTATAACCCGGTCAGCCAGTTCCTGGTCAAGGTCACCAACCCGCCACTGCTGATGCTGCGCCGGGTCATCCCCAGCGCAGGAAAAATCGACACCAGTGCACTGGTGCTGATGCTGGGCCTGCAACTACTGTCCTTCACCCTGATCAGCCTGCTGCGGGGTGGTCCACTGGCGCTGTGGCCGTTGCTAGTCCTGTCGCTGCGCGAGTTGACCGAACTGTTACTCAACATTTTCCTGTTCTCGATATTTGTCCAGGTCATTATCAGCTGGGTGAACCCCGGCACCTATAACCCCGTGGTGTCGCTGCTCTACAGCATTACCGAGCCGGTTTTGCGCCCCTGCCGACGACTGGTGCCGCCGATCTCCGGTATGGACCTATCGCCACTGGTGGCGCTGATTGCCATCCAGCTTGCCAAGTACCTGATACTTCCGCTATTTCTGGTGTTCGTATAAGGCGCTTACATGTCTGAGTCCTGTTACCGGTGGCAGGATGACGACCTGATCCTGTCGATCAGGCTGCAACCCCGCGCCAGCCGGGACGAAATTGTCGGTGTACACGGCGACCAGCTGAAAATCCGCATTACCGCGCCCCCCGTCGACGGCAAGGCCAACCTGCACCTGCTGCGCTACCTGGCGAAATACTGCCAGGTGCCACGCGCCAGCGTCGAGCTGATCAGCGGCCAAACCGGTCGCACCAAAAGAGTGCGTATTCACCGGCCCAAACGCCTGCCCGGGCCGGTGAATCCACCAGCCTCCGACTAAACACTAACTCTCTAAAAAACCTACTAAAGCCCTGCAGCCTGTGGCCGTTACCGGGGAAAGGTACGCTTGTCGCGTAAAACCGACAGCGGCCGTCATACCGGCCTGTCCATTTTCAGCGGGAAGAGATGCATGCAGCAGGATCAACTTGATCGCCGCCTCAAAAACTACGCACAATGGCGCGAAAAACTGATTCACGAAATCCAGTCGTTCCAGGCATGGCTTGAAACGCATGAACTGGCATCCAGCGAACAGGAATTCAGGATCTTTGAAACCATCGAGGCACTGCGCAAGGATCGTCTGACGATTGCCTTTGTCGCGGAATTCTCGCGTGGCAAAACGGAGCTGATCAATGCGCTGTTCTTCGCGCACTTCGGACGGCGACTGCTGCCCTCCGAGGCCGGACGCACCACCATGTGTCCCACCGAATTGTTCTACGATCATGAAACACCGGAAGCCTATATCCGCCTGCTGCCGATCGAAACCCGGCTCAAGGATAAAAGCATCGCCGACTTCAAGCATGAGCCGATCCACTGGAATCACACACCGCTGGACATCAACAACCCGGAGCAGGTCGAACAGGCCCTGCACGAAGTCATCCGGACCCGCCAGGTCCCGCTGGAAAAAGCCCGCGAACTGGGACTCTATGACGAAGCCACCGACCCCTGGTTCAAGACCCATGGCAAACCACCCGAGCAGCTGGAAATTCCCTACTGGCGGCATGCCCTGATCAGTTTCCCCCATGACCTGCTCAAACAGGGCCTGGTGGTTCTGGATACGCCCGGCCTGAACGCCATGGGCAACGAACCCGAACTTACCCTCAGCATGCTGCCGGCCGCGCAGGCGATACTGTTCCTGCTGGGCGCCGACACCGGCGTAACACGCAGCGACATGGAAATGTGGGAACATCATGTGTCAGCCGTTCGCAATGACGCCGGCAAGAATCTTGTCGTGGTACTCAACAAGATCGATACGCTCTGGGACGAACTGAAAGACGCCTCCGCCGTCAAGGCCAGCATTGAATCGCAGCGTATCGCCAGTGCCGAACAACTGCATATTTCTCCCGAGCTGGTCTTCCCCATGTCGGCGCAGAAAGCCCTGCTGGCAAAAATCCGTGGCGAGAAAAAACTGCTCCATGAGAGCCGCCTGCCCGAACTGGAAGACTATATCGCCAACACCATATTGCCCGGCAAACAGGACATCATCCGCAACAACCTCGTCACCCACATTGGCGGGATGGTCGATGAGAACCTGGCCGTACTGGAAAACCGCAAGGTGGAGACAACCAAACAACTGGCCGAACTGCGTTCGCTGCGCGGCAAGAATGCCGACGTCATCATGCACCTGATGAGCAAATCACGCGAGGAACAGGCGGCCTACCTGCGGAACGTGGAAAGTTTCCAGAACAGCCGGCGCCTGCTGCAAAACCAGGCGCGCAGCATGCTCGATGCGCTCAGCATGGAAGCGCTGGACCGGCTGATCAACAAGACCCGCGAGACCATGACGCACAGCTGGACGACCGCCGGCATGAAACGCGGCATGGAAACCTTTTTTGAAGGCGCACGGGACACCATGGACCAGGTCACCACGCATTCAGAACAGACACGCATGCTGATCCGGGCGACCTACAAGAAATTCCATGAGGAACATGGTCTGCCACAGATCATGCCCAAGCAATTCTCCACGGCGCGCTTCTCATCCGACCTCGAACGCCTGTACCAGGAAGCGGAAAGTTTCCGTCGCAGTCCGATGATGGCTGTGACCGAGCAGTCCTTCGTGATCAAGAAGTTTTTTATCTCGCTGGTCAGCCATACCCGCAGCCTGTTCTTCAAGGCCAACCAGGATGCCAACGCCTGGCTCAAGGAAGTCATGAACCCGTTGGTCAGGCAGATCAAGGACCACAAGGCGACCATGGAGAAACGCCTTGAAACACTGCGCCGCATCAGTGAATCACGCGATACGCTGGATGCCCGCATCAAGGAACTGGACGCGCTGTTACGGGAAACCAAGCGGCAGATCGACGCCTTGCAGCAAATTCGCCATACCATCCGTTCCGATGATGGTCCTCCGGGGCAGGCAACGCCTGCCAACACGCAAAACCGGGAAGAAGCCATCGTATAGCGGCTTGTCGTAAGCTCGTGATATCCTTGAGTCCCTGCAGAAAAACTGGACGGCCCGGTTTGGTCTATAGTTTCATTGAACAAACCGGAAAAATCGAAGGAGAATTCGGATGCTGAAGAAAATATTGTTGCCCGTTCTGCTTGGCACACTGCTCATCCTGTCGGGTGGAGCGAATGCGGAAAACTCCCAGGACTTTGGCGACTACGTTGTCCATTTCAATGCCCTGAACACGAATTATCTTCCCCCCTCGGTCACGCGCGAATATGGCCTGAAACGCAGTAAAAATCGCGGCATGATCAATGTTGCGGTACTACGCAAGGTCATGGGCACAACGGGCAAACCGGTCGCAGCCGAGATCAGCGCCAGTGCAACCAACCTGGCCGGCCAGAAACGTGACATCAAGCTGCGCGAGGTTCGCGAGGGCACAGCGATTTACTATATCGGGGACTTCCCGATCGCACACGAAGAGACGTTCCGTTTCACACTTCACGTCAAACCGGCAGACAATAGCGATGCACTTGAGGTGAAATTCAGTCACCAGTTCTTTACGGAATAATCCGGTACAAGGCGTACAGTCCAAACCCGGCAACCAGGATACCGGCCAGTCGTCGGGTGCGCGGGTCGCGCACCCGCGTCGCCAGCCGCTCTGCCGCGGCGCCCATCAGTAACAGGTTGGGCAAGGTACCCAGACCAAAGCTCAACAACAAGGCCGCACCCTGCGCCGGGCTGCCCGCTGATATCGCCCACACCAGCACGCTATAGACCAGGCCGCAGGGCAGCCAGCCCCAGATGGCGCCCAGCACCAGCGCCTGTCCGGTACTGCGCACCGGCAGGAAACGCCGACCCAGCGGCTCCAGTCTTGTCCAGATCACGCCACCCAGTCGTTCGATACGCGTCAGGCCGTTCCACCAGCCGCCGAGGTACAAGCCAAGGGCGATCATGAACAATGCCGCCAGCAGTTCCAGGCCAAGCTGAAGTTGATGAATACCGCTCCAGTGCGACGCCAGCCAGCCAATACCGCCAAACAGGGCGCCTGCCAAGCTGTAACTGGCGATTCGCCCCGCGTTATAGAACAGCTGGTAACGCCAGCGTGTGGCGCGATCATCTGCCGGCAGTCCCAGTGACAGTGCGGTCACAATGCCGCCACACATGCCCACGCAATGCACGCCACCCAACAGGCCCACCAGGAAGGCCGACAACAGCGAAACATCAGTCAGCACGGGCGTCAGCCTCCGTCAGCCAGCCCCGGAAGCGTGTGAGCAACAACAGGCCCGGCAGGGCAATCAGGGTACAGAACACAAAGAACCCGACCCAGCCCAGGCCTTCTGCCATATAACCGGTCGGGGCCGACAGGATGACCCGGGGTATACCCATCAGGCTGGTCAACAAGGCGTACTGCGTGGCGGTAAAACGGCGATTGGTCAGGCTGGCCATGAAAGCGACAAACGCCGCGGTACCCATACCGCCACTGAAATTTTCAAAGGCAATGACAGCGGCCAGCCAGGGCAGGCTGTAACCGTGCAACGCCAGCACGGCAAAACCCGCAGTTGATACCGCCTGCAGGATACCGAAGCCCCACAGCGCCCGGTAGATGCCAATACGCAGCATGATGATGCCACCTGCCAGCCCCCCGGCCAAAGTGGCCGTGAATCCGAAAAATTTGACCACCGTGCCGATTTCCGTCTTGCTGAAACCAATATCCAGGTAGAACGGCACGGTCATGTTACTGGCCATGGTATCGCCCACCTTGAATAACAGGATGAACAACAGGATCAGCCAGGCGTGGTGGCGTTTGAAATAGTCCACGAAGGGCTGAATCACCGCTTCACTGAGGGTAGCCGGCAGCCCCTGCGCCGCTACCGGCTCCGGTGCAAACAGCGTGGTGCCAAGACCCACCACCATCACCGCCGCCATCAGGGCGTAGACCTGAGAGAAGGGAATGAAATCGGCCAGGATCAACCCGCCGCCCGAGGCCAGCAACATGCCGACACGGTAACCATTCACATACAATGAAGCGCCCAGGCCCAGCTCCCGGTCCACCAGCGCCTCGCGCCGGTAGGCATCGATGACAATATCCTGGCTGGCGGAGAAAAACGTCACCAGCAGGGCCGCCAGCGCAACCGGCCAGGCGTTTTGCGCCGGGTGCGTCCAGCCCAGCAGGGTAATGGCCAGCACCAGGCACAGCTGAATCAACGCCAGCCATCCACGCCGCCGGCCCAGTAACGGCAACGCATAGCGATCGACCAGCGGCGCCCAGAGGAATTTCAGCGTGTAGGGCAGGCCGACCAGCGCAAACAGACCGATCGTCCCCAGGTCGACGCCTTCATCGGTCATCCAGGCCTGCAACACCGAACCGGTCAGCAACAATGGCAGGCCGGAGGAAAACCCCATCAGCAGTGCGACCAGCATGCGCCCGGAAAACAGGGTCCTTACCGTGTCATTCATAAGTTGTAGTCATAATCCATAATCAACGGTGCGTGATCGGAGAAATGTTTGTCCTTGTAGATACGGGCTTTCTGTACGCGTTTCGCCAGCGCCGGCGTGACAACCTGGTAGTCAATGCGCCAACCGACATTCTTCTCCCGGGCGCGTCCACGGTTCGACCACCAGGTGTACTGGTCCGGTCGGGTATCGACGGCCCGGAAGGCATCGACAAACCCGGCCGATCCGAATAATTCGTCCATCCAGGCCCGCTCTTCGGGCAGAAAACCGGAATTCTTGCGGTTGCCACGCCAGTTCTTCAGGTCGATCTCACGGTGGGCGATATTCCAGTCACCGCAGATCACATACTCGCGCCGGCTGCGCCGCAACTTGCGCAGGTGGGGCATAAACCGCTCCAGCATATCGAACTTTTTCTGCTGGCGTTCCTCACTGGAGGAACCGGAATGCATATACAGCGAAACCACGCTGAGTGCACCGAAACGTACTTCGATATAGCGCCCTTCACGGTCCACATCCGGCCAGCCCAGTCCGCTGATCACCTTGTCGGGTTTATGCCGGCAATAGATCGCCACACCGCTGTAGCCCTTTTTCTCCGCATCGTGGAAATACGTGTGCCAGCCCCGTGGCCAGAACACGCGGTCCTGCAACTGGTCGATCTGCGCTTTGGTTTCCTGGAGACACACCACGTCCGCGCGCTGCCGCGTCATCCAGCTGAAAAAGCCCTTGCGGGCCGCCGAGCGGATCCCGTTGAGGTTGGCGGTAATAATACGCATGCGTTCTCCTGTAGCCGTTGCGCGTGTATCATACCGGAGCTTTTTCATTCCCGGTGGAGTCCATGCAGTCCTACAAAAAAGAATTTCTCGAATTCGCCATTGAAGCCGGCGTTTTACGCTTTGGCGAGTTCACGCTGAAATCCGGCCGCATCAGCCCGTATTTTTTCAACGCCGGCCTGTTCAACCGCGGCAGCCACCTGGCGCGACTCGGGCGTTTTTACGCGCAGGCTATCGTCGATTCAGGGATCGGCTTCGATGTCCTGTTCGGCCCGGCCTACAAGGGCATTCCACTGGCCGCGGCCGCCAGCATTGCCCTCGCCGACCACCACGAACTGGACACCCCCTGGTGCTTTAACCGGAAAGAAGCCAAGGATCACGGCGAAGGCGGCAACCTGGTCGGCGCCGCACTGCAGGGTCGCGTGCTGATCATCGATGACGTCATCACCGCCGGCACCGCCATCCGTGAATCCCTGCAGATCATCGATGCCGCCAACGCCAACGCCGCCGGCGTGGTCATTGCGCTGGACCGCCAGGAACGCGGCCAGGGCGACCGCTCCGCCATCCAGGAAGTCGAACAGGACCTCGGCCTCAAAGTCGCCAGCATCGTCACCCTGGACGAATTACAGACCTTCCTGCAAGACCACCCCGATTACGCCGAAGCCCTGCAAGCCATCACCACCTACCGCACAAAATACGGCACCTCTTAAAGGGGTCAGTACCCTTTTTCCACGGATTTGCAAGGTCTCCCGCGTCTGGCCTGGCCGACCTTGCACTTCAGAACCTGCTCTATCTGTGCACGGAAGCGATGACTACCCAGGGGAGTACCCGTCTGGACAGTCGTCCGAATGGCATTTTCCTGTTCCGTGCCCAGCACATCGCAAAATAAGGTTCGATATGCCTTCTGCCTGGCGGAAGTATCCTTGCCCAATGCCCGATACAGGTCATGGTGGGTAACGATGCCATCTGGACAGCCAGCTGCATTGGCACCGTAGCTTGACCAACGGTAGTCAACCGGACTCGGAACCATGCCGGCGCGTACCGGATTGAGCTCGATATACCGCATGCATGCCAATAGATGATCGTCACTGTTAATCACGCAACCCTTATGACGGCCTTCCCACAGCGTGCCGCTTTTACCGTAGCGTCGATTTACATAGGTTACATAATGGCGGCCGACATACTGAATTGTACGACTGATTGATTCGGGGGCAGCCGGCGTCATCAGCAGGTGAACATGGTTCGTCATCAAGACATAGGCATGTACGGAACAACCGTGCCGCTCCGCGCCTTCCTTGAGCCAATTGAGATAGGCGAGGTAATCAGCCTGATCAAAAAACACGGCCTGTCGGCTGTTTCCTCGCTGAACAATATGCGCCGGAATATCCGGCAAATAAAAACGTGGTTTACGTGGCATACGAACGTCCTTGTCCGTGGATTCTAAACGGCAGCAATAATAGCGCGGTTTGGGGTTAAAGTGGATTAAAGGGTACTGACCCCTTTTAATTAGCCGAGGATCAGTTTGATGCCAATCAATAGTGTAACCAGCTCAAAACCGCGCTTGATCCAGCGGTTTCCGGAGCGGATTGCCAGGTGTGCGCCGAAGTAACCGCCCAGCAGTGAGCCCGCCAGCAGTACCGGGATCCAGTCCCAGCGGATTTGTGCGATCAGGCCCAGTGTCAGTGCACCGGCGCCGTTCCAGAAGATACCCACCAGCACCAGCGTGTAGGCAATCGCGCGTTTGTATTCAAATCCGAACCAGCGCACCAGCCAGAGGGTCACGAACAGCCCGGTACCGGAGGTGAGTGAACCGTTCAGTGCGCCGATGACAAACAGGCCGGCGCCACCAATGACAAAGCCGCGGCGATCGCGGTGTTGCCGGCTTTCGATCTGCCCCAGTTGCGGTCGCAGCCAGGAATACAGCCCTAACCCGGCGGTGAGTACGCCAAGGGCAATTTCGGCGACCCGTCCGGGAATATCGACAATCAGGTTTGCGCCTACGACAACACCCGGCAAACCGGTCATAAGTATAAACAGGGAAAGGCGTTTTTCGAGACCGCCTTCACTCAAGTGACGCACTGTCGCGCCGATACCAAGGGCAACACTGGCCACCTTGTGGGTCGCCAGTGCAACGACGAATGGCAGGCCCAGGAAGATCAGGGCCGGCAACTGGATCAGCCCGGCGCCCCCGCCCGAAAAGGCGGACAGCAGGTTCGCCAGCAGGGAAATCAGGAACAACGCCAGCTGATTCAGCAGTTCCATGAATCGAATACCCGAAGCTCAGGACAGATAACCATGAAAATGCTTGCTCGCACTCCACGATTTCTGGCGATTGGACTGGGCGCCATACTCGCCTTGTCCATCACCCCGGCCCAGGCCGGCAAACTGAAAAAATGGATCGATGAAAACGGCCAGGTACAGTACGGTGACAGCATCCCGCCACGGTATGCGAAAAAAAGCATCCAGACGCTGAATAACGAGGGCGTCGTCATAGAAACCCGGGCCGCGGCAAAAACACCCGAACAGATCGCCGAGGAAAAACGGCTCGCGGCGCTGAAAGCTTCACAGGAACGCATCCGCAAGGCGCAGGAACGCAAGGATCGCATTCTCCTCGACACCTTCACCAACGAGGATGAAATGATCATGACCCGTGATGGCAAGGTCGAGGCCATTGAAGCCATCATCCGTGTCACCAGGGGCCGTATTGAAAAAATTCGCCAGCGCCTGTCCTCCCAGAAACAACGTGCGGCAAACATGGAACGCGCGGGCAAACCGGTACCGGAATCCATCACGAAAAAGATTGCCGAATTACGCGCGCAAATTCGCCAGAACCTTGCCTACATCGAGAAACGCAAACAGGACCAGCAGGCCATCAAGGACAAATTCGAGGCAGACATCAAGCGTTTCCGTGAACTGAAGGCCAAAGCACACCAGGCGCTCGACACGGCGCACAAATAAGCCGCTCAACGCCGGATCAGGGTGCCGACGCCCTCGTCGGTAAACAACTCCACCAGCACGGCATGCTCGACCCGCCCATCAATAATATGCGCCGCGCTCACCCCGGACTTGACGGCTGACAAGGCACACTGGATTTTCGGCAACATACCGCCGTGAATCGTGCCATCGTCGATCAGCCGGTCGACCTCCACCGCATTCAGACCGGTCAGCAGATTACCCTGCTTGTCCAGCAGGCCTTTGGTATTGGTCAGCAGCATCAACTTCTCCGCACCCAGCACCTCGGCGATACGGCCCGCCACCAGGTCTGCATTGATGTTGTAGGAATAGCCATCCTCACCCACGCCGATCGGTGCAATCACCGGGATAAAGCCGCCGCCAACCAGCATGTCGACCACACCGGCATCCACGCTGGCCACCTCGCCCACGTGACCGATATCGATAATTTCCGGCGCTTCCAGATCCGGCGCGTTGCGCGTAATCTTCAGTTTACGTGCACGGATCAGGTCGCCATCCTTGCCGGTCAATCCGACGGCACGGCCGCCGTGACGGGTAATCAGGTTGACGATCTCCTTGTTGACCAGGCCGCCGAGCACCATTTCCACCACGTCCATGGTTTCACTGTCGGTTACCCGCATGCCATCGACAAAGTGGCTCTCCTTGCCCAGCTTTGCCAGCAGGTTTCCGATTTGCGGCCCGCCGCCGTGCACCACCACCGGGTTGATCCCCACCAGTCGCATCAACACGATATCGCGCGCGAAACCGCTCTTCAGCGTTTCGTCCACCATGGCGTTGCCGCCATACTTGACCACCACGGTCTTGCCACGGAAACGCTGGATATAAGGCAGGGCCTCGCCCAGCACGCAGGCAATTTCAGTCGCTTTGTCGGAACTCAGGCTCATTGTTTAAATTGGCAGTGACAGGTTGGGATCAACCTGTAACATAACACGTCGGAACTCATCCTGTATGGCGCTCAACGCCAGTTCATCATCGGCTTCGAAACGCAGCACCAGGCAGGGCGTGGTATTGGACGCCCGCACCAGCCCCCAGCCGTTTTCGAATTCAACCCGCATGCCGTCGATGGTGGCAATGCGCGCATTCTCGAAATGCGCGCTGTTGAGTAATTTTTCCATGAACACAGCCGGCTCGCCCTCGGCCATTGGCACATTCAGTTCCGGGGTGTTCACACTATCGGGCAACTCGGCAAAAACATCACTGGAACTGCGCGCATCATTGGCAAGAATTTCCAGCAGGCGCGCCGCGGAATAGAGCGCGTCATCAAAACCGAACCAGCGTTCCTTGAAGAAAATATGCCCGCTCATCTCACCGGCCAGCAATGCGCCGGTTTCTTTCATTTTGGCCTTGATCAGCGAATGCCCGGTGGCCCACATCAACGGCTCGCCGCCGTGCTCGGCAACAACCGTGGCGACATGACGCGAGCTCTTGACATCGTAAATAATCTGGGCGCCAGGATTGCGTGACAGTACATCGGTTGCCAGCAACATCAACAGGCGGTCCGGCCAGATAATTTCTCCACTGGAACTGACCACACCGATGCGGTCCCCATCACCATCGAAAGCAATGCCGATCTCCGCCCCGTTTTCCTGCACGGCCTGTATCAGCGCGGCAAGGTTCTCGGTCTTGCCGGGATCGGGGTGGTGATTGGGGAAGTTACCATCGACCTCGCAAAACAGTTCGACCACCTCGCAACCGAGTTCCTGCAACAACCGCGGCGCCGCAACACCGGCCACGCCATTGCCGCAGTCCACAACAACTTTCATCGGCCGTACAACCTGTACGTCGCTCTTTACACGTTCAATGTAATCCGGCAGTACACTGACTTCTTCCACACTGCCCTCACCGGTCAGCAGGTCGGCGGTTTCGATCCTTCGGCGCAGGCCCGTGATGGCCTCGGTCGCCAGCGTTTCGCCCGCCAGCACAATCTTGAAGCCATTGTAGTCGGCAGGATTATGGCTGCCAGTCACCATCACGCCGGAACCGCTGCCCAGGTACTGTGCTGCAAAATAGAGCACGGGCGTAGGCACCTCGCCGATATCCTTGACGTCACGCCCGGTAGCCACCAGGCCACGGATCAGCGCCTGGGTCAGGTCGGGACCGGACAGGCGGCCGTCGCGACCGACGATAATAGTCTGCTCGCCCCGGTAATACGCCTCGCTGCCAATAGCGCGGCCGATTTCATAAGCGATGTCCGTGGTCAAGGACTTGCCGGCGATACCACGGATATCATAGGCGCGAAATATATCGGCGCTGATCCCGGCGCTATTCCCTTCCCCCCGGGTGACGTCCAGCGCACCCTCGTCGAACAGCAGGTCATCCTCGATCTCATCGGTAATCGTATCGTCAGCCTCGTCCTCGACGTCATCCCTGCCCTGCGCTGCCGTTGCAGGGGCCGCCGGAACCCCGGCGCTTGCCGTGCGCACCATCAGCTCGAGCGTATCGTGAAATTCTTCCAGCGCGCAGGGGTAGTCCGACTTCACGCGGCCATCGCGCATATCCTTGACAATCGTCAGTGCGGCAACCTGGTCCTTGCGCAGGGCCTCGCCGGTACGGCGGAACACAAACCAGACCAGCAGTGCCAGTAACACGGCCGCACCGCCACCCACTACCAGCGCACTGAACAGCAAGGTATGACTACCCCCGGCCACGCTCGCCGGCCAGTAGGCAATCTGCCAGCGACTACCGCTGATCTTTGACAGGCTGGGCGAACCGCCTGACTGCCGCAACCCGGCCTGGCCCTGGCTGGCGAACACCAGCGGCGTGGCGCCGGCAAGTTGCTGCAATTCCACGTAACCGCTGACCGGCATCTTTTTCAGTATCGCCTGCAAGGGCTGGAGCGGAAAACTGACCATCAGGTGACCGACAATATGTCGCCCGCCCGGATCAAGAATGCGCCGTACAAGGTTGATGTGCTGCTGCGGCGTACCGCCCATATGCACCTCGACCGGCGGCGGCGTTTCATGCGTTTCGGCATACTTGAGCATTTCGATGGCGGCATAACCGATCGGCGGACTGGCCTTGAGATCCACTTCCTCGATACCCCGCGGCAACAGGCGCACCCGTACGGCCGTCGGGAACAGACCCGTCAGTTTTTCCGCCCGGGCCGCCATGGCCGAGGCATCACCCTTTTCCACAAGGCGCGCAAGTTCCGGTGTCCTGGCCACATGCTCGGCCTTGCCTGCCTGCTCCGTCACCCATTGCCGGATGCTGCCCGCCAGCAGACCGGAGACCTGCTGCGCATGCTGCTGGCCGGCGGAACGCAACTGGTACTCGGTTTGCAGGTACACCACCAGCGGTGGCAGGGCCGCCAGCAGGACACCGGCAATCACCAGCAGCACCATCTGGCTGCGCAGGCTCAGGCGTCTGACGGCTTTACCACGGGATTCACTTGCCGGGGCGGCTTTGACCGGCTTGTCCTTACCCTCGCCGGATCGAAACGGTAATTTCATCAACAGTCCCTGGTTGCTTGTTTATTAGGTCATTGTCAGGCGCGGCCGGTATGCCCGAAACCCCCGGCCCCACGTTCACTATCGACAAATTCTTCAACAACTTCAAATGCGGCGCGTACAACCGGCACGAACACCATCTGCGCAATACGTTCCCCCGGCTGTACGGTGAAGGTCGTATCACCACGGTTCCAGCAGGACACGAACAACTGGCCCTGGTAATCCGAATCGATCAGGCCGACCAGGTTCCCCAGCACGATGCCGTGTTTGTGTCCGAGCCCGGAGCGGGGTAACAGCACCGCCGCCAGCGAAGGATCGGCCACATGGATCGCCAGCCCGGTGGGAATCAGTTCGGTGGCGCCGGGTTCCAGCACCAGTTCGTCGTCAAGACAGGCACGCAAATCCATGCCGGCGGAACCATCGGTGGCGTAATCCGGCAGGGGATATTCCGCGCCAATACGCGAATCAAGAATTTTAAGCTGAATATGCTGCATGATCTTCCTGTGAGTGTTTACCGGCCGAATACAGCACGGCGATCTGTTTGACCAGCTGGCGCGCCAGCCGGGGCTTGGCGGTCTTTTCAAGCAGACGACTGCCGCCTTCCCAGACCAGTAATAACGCATTGTCTTCCACCTCGAACCCCAGCCCCCTGCCCACCTGGTTGGCGGCAATGAGTTCCACCCCCTTGGCCATGCGCTTTTTCTGTGCATGCGCCAGCAGGTGCTCGGTTTCCGCTGCGAATCCCACACAGAAGGGACGGGGATCGCCGCTTGCCACCTGGGCGAGAATGTCCGTGACGGGTTGCAGAGATAAGGACAGGGTGTCCGCCTGCTTCTTGATTTTCTGCGCGGCCGGCGTGGCAGGCCGGTAGTCCGCCACCGCCGCCGCGCCGATAAACAGGTCACAACCGGCCGCCAGCTGTGCCTGCACGGCAGCCAGCATCTCCGCTGCGGTTTCCACCCGCACCAGGTCCACACCCGCCGGGGCATCGAGCGCCGTCGGGCCGCTGACCAGTACCACCGTCGCACCCGCTTCGCGCGCGGCATCCGCCACGGCATAGCCCATCCGGCCGGAACTGCGATTACTCAGGTAGCGCACCGGGTCGATCGGCTCCCGTGTCGGTCCGGCTGTCACCACCACGCGCACGCCGGCCAGCTCGCCGCTTGAAAAACTTTCAGACAGCTGGCGCAGCAGTTCTTCCGCTTCGAGCATACGGCCCGGTCCGGTTTCACCGCAGGCCTGTTCGCCCTCCGCCGGGCCCCAGATGGCTACCTCACGACGGCGCAGGGTGTCGATATTGTCCTGCGTGGCCGGATTCCGCCACATCGCCCGGTTCATAGCCGGCGCAACCGCCAGCGGCTGTTCGCTGGCCAGGCAAACCGCTGACAGCAGGTCGTCAGCACGCCCCTGCGCCAGCTTCGCCAGGGTATCCGCCGTGGCGGGCGCCACCAGGATGTGGTCCGCCCAGCGCGCCAGGTCGATATGCTCCATGGCCGAACGGTCGTCCTGCCAGTCACACCACACCCGCTCGCCACTGAGCGCCTGGAAGGTCCGTTCACCGACAAACTCGCGCGCCGCCGGCGTCATCACCACCCGCACCCGGGCGCCCGCTGCCCGCAGCCGGCGCACCAGCTCGGCGCTCTTGTACGCGGCGATACCGCCACTGACACCGAGA
>JALWRY010000344.1 GCA_027080445.1 Thiohalobacter sp.
GCACGCCCGTCTCGGTGCGCAGCCAGCCAAACGCATAGGGCCCCGCAATTCTGACGGTGGCACTCTTGATCCCGGCCACCTCGCCGGCCGACACCTCGATCAGCTCGGTGGAAAAATCGTGGCGCTCGGCCCAGCGCAGGTACATGCGCAGTAGCATATTGGCCCAGTCCTGCGCCTCGGTGCCGCCGGAGCCGGCCTGGATATCCAGGAACGCATTACTGGCGTCCATCTCGCCGGAGAACATGCGCCGGAACTCCAGCGCGGCGACGCGGGATTCCATATCAGCAATGTCGCTGATAACGGATTCCAGCGTTTCCTGGTCGTTTTCCTCTGCCGCCATCGCCAGCAGGTCTTCGGCGTCGCGCAAACCGTTTTCCAGCGAACCGAGCGTATCGACCACTTCCTCCAGGCGCGCACGCTCACGACCGAGCTGCTGCGCACGCTCGGGATCGTTCCAGACATCGGGTTCTTCGAGTTCGCGCCGGATTTCTACCAGCTGTTCGCACTTGGTGTCATAGTCAAAGGTACCCCCTCAGCGCCACCGAGCGCTCACGCAGGTCCTTGATCTGATTGACGACGGGATTGACTTCCAAAACCACTCCTGGTGCCGCTACGGCCTGTCAAATAAAAACGCGCATCATACCGGGTATTAGCCGCGCTGAATATCAACAAGGCGATGATTGGCGTCTGTGTGGATAAGAAACCTGCCGCGCACACCCTCGGCAGTGACAAACGGGCGTAACGACAGGGCCGGAAACTGCACCCGGCGCCCCTCGGTATCATGAGCAACGACTGTGCGGACCTCGCCACGGTACAAGCGCTGGTAGGCTTGTGCGCTGATATTGAGGACGACGGTGTAGGTGTGTGCGTGTGGCATATATTTATAAATTAGATTATAAATATGTCCTTACATATTGTTAATACAGTATATTTATAACGAACCGTCATTGCGAGGAGCGCAGCGACAAAGGAATATTTTTTACCCAACCCCGACCTCCAGCCATTCAATCACCAGTTGCAAACTCAGCATGCCACGGTATTCGTTACTGTCCAGCCGGTACACGGCGCGCACCTGCGAACCCTTGTCGGGCACAAAGCGTTCGGCCTGGCCAAAGGCAATGGCGTCCAGCATCGGGCCACCGTCACGCGGACGCAGCGACAGCTTCAGGTGACGTTCGCCAACAACCCGCACCGACAGTACCTTAAACAGACCATCGAACAACGGCTCGGGGAAGCCCTGCCCCCAGGGTCCTGCATCGCGCAGTAACTCGGACAGTTCCAGGCTGAAATCATCGGGCTGCAGCTCACCATCGGTTTCCAGTACGCCCGTCAGCGCATCCTCATCGAGCTGTGTTTCCAGTTCGGCAATAAAGGCCTTGCGGAAGGCATTGAGTTTTACCGTTTCAAGCGACAGGCCGGCCGCCATTGCGTGGCCGCCAAACTTTTTCACCAGTCCGGGATGACGGGCGGCAACCGCGTCCAGCGCATCGCGGATATGCAGACCGGGAATGGAACGCGCCGAGCCCTTCAACTCACCTTCACCGGCGTCGGCAAACACGATCACCGGGCGATGAAACTGCTCCTTGATGCGCGAGGCGAGTATACCAATAACGCCTTGATGCCAACCGGTGTCGTAGAGACAAAAGCCGGCAGGCAGGTCATCCCTGTCAAGCTGCATGGCGTCGAGGTGCTGCATGGCATCGGCCTTCATGTCGGCTTCTATCTCACGACGTTCACGGTTGAGCGCATCGAGTTGCTGCGCCAGCGTATCCGCTCGCGATTCCGAATCGCTCAGCAAACATTCGATACCCAGCGACATATCGTCGAGTCGTCCGGCAGCATTCAGTCGCGGGCCGGCGGCAAAACCAAAATCAGACGCGACAACCCGCGACGGGTTACGGCCCGCCACTTTCAGCAGTGCGCGGATACCCGGCCGGCAATGGCCGGCGCGAATACGCAACAGTCCCTGCCGCACCAGCAATCGATTATTGCGATCCAGCGGCACCACATCAGCGACCGTACCAAGCGCCACCAGGTCGAGGTAAGCGGCAAGGTTGGGTTCCGCTATCGCCTGCCGGGTGAACCAACCCTGCTCGCGCAGGTGACTGCGCAGCGCCATCGCCAGGTAAAAGGCCACACCTACGCCGGCAAGCGACCGGGAAGGAAAGGTATCGCCCGGCTGGTTCGGATTCACAATGGCGTCCGCCGCCGGCAGGCTCGCGCCCGGCAGATGGTGATCCGTGATCAGCACTCGAATACCCGCCGCACGTGCGCGCGCCACCCCTTCAAGACTGGAAATGCCGTTATCGACGGTAATCAGCAGATCCGGTTTGCGGGCAAGCGCCACATCGACAATCTCCGGCGTCAGACCGTAACCGAATTTGAATCGGTCGGGCACCAGGTAATCGACCTGCGCCGCGCCCATTTCACGCAGCGCCGCCACCAGCAGTGCGCTGCTGGTAGCACCGTCGGCATCAAAGTCACCGACCACCAGGATATGCTGCCGTTGTTCCAGCGCCGTTTCCAGCAAATCCAGCGCCGCAGTCAGTCCCTTGAGGGAATCCGGCGGGTGCAACGCCGCAAGTCCGCTTTCCCAATCGTTATCACGCACATGACGGGCGGCATAGATACGCCTGAGCAGCGGGTGCAAGCGACTGTCGCCCGGCAGGCGGGCGTCTTCCGGCACAGTTCGGCAACGAATGGATTTTTTTGCAATCATCGTATTCCCCGGGTTACCGGCTGGCGTTTTCCCTGTTTTATGCTTAAATTAAATAAAGTCATGATAGTGATCCTGATGCCCATCCATAATCATACCAAGGCGCCACTATGCATCGTCCAACCAAAGAACTCACACACCTCGACACACGGCAATATCATACGCAGGAACCAACCACACTGTTTATGGTCGCCAACCGGGATATCTACGCGGACGGACTCGCCCGCGTGATGGCGGGCCAGCCGGATCTCGACGTGATTTCCTGCAACCGCCCGACCCACTGCCATAGCCGTTATGCCGAACGACCCACCGAGATCCTCATGATAGAGCAATCCGTGATCCTCAAGGTGCTTGAGGACACCTCGCCTGATCAGCTGTTTAAACCCTTCATGGAGATACGCCCTGACCTGCGGATTATTGTCTTCGGACATGAAATGCCGGATAGCTTTGTTCGCCGGATGCTCCAGGCCGGCGCCCATGGCTTTATCGATAGCAGCACCGGCCCGGAACTGCTTGGTATCGCTATTCATGAGGTTCGCGACGGGGGCTACTGGCTGGGCAGGAAATCCCTCCAGCACCTGGTCCAGTCGATTTCCGAGATAGACCGGATTGTCGAACAGGGTATTGCCGACAAGATTGCCCGCATGAAGAATACACTGACAAAACGGGAATCCGACGTCCTGCAACGTGTACTCGGAGGTATGTCGACGCGTGAAATGGCCGAGGACCTGTGCCTGTCGGAACAAAGCATCAAGCTACACCTCGGTCACTTGTTCCGGAAATTCGAGGTCAGCAACCGCAGTCAGCTGATACTGATGGCGTTCAAACGTGTCTGTCCGGTCAGTAACATGATTCAACTGTTCCGCCGTACGCTGGATCGCCACCACCTCGCGCATGGTCGCCCGGCGGTTATCGATGATCCGTTAGCACGCATGTCATAGCCATTGCTGCGTCACTGCAACGAACTTACTCCGTCATTGCGAGGAGCGTAGCAACGTGGCAATCTCTTTGGGTATGGTGCCAGACTATAGGAAATTGCCGCGCTGCGCTCTTGAAGAACTTAAACCTAACACATTGATTGTTGGAGGTCATTCGTCGGCTCTGGAATGAGTTGGAAGCCGAGTGCAGCCGCCCTTTTTTTCAGGTTCCGGGTCGCACGTTCCCGGTACTGTT
>JALWRY010000345.1 GCA_027080445.1 Thiohalobacter sp.
CCGGCGGCCCAACCTGCTGTTACTGGATGAGCCTACCAACCACCTCGATCTGGAAATGCGCCAGGCACTGGCCACGGCCTTGCAGGACTTCGAAGGCGCCATGGTGCTGGTCTCGCACGACCGGCACCTGCTGAGGGTGTGTTGCGACCGCCTGTTGCGGGTACATGACGGCACGGTGGATGAATTTCCCCTCGGGCTCGACGAGTACCCGGGCTGGCTGGCGGAGCAGGCGCGCCTGGCCCGGTCGGCAGGTGGTCGTGAAGATAAACCGTCCCGGGATGCCGCCGCCACGCGCAAGGCGCAGAAGCGTCTTGAGGCGGAACGGCGCAAGCAGCTACAGCCTTTGCGCAAGGCGCTGGAGCAGGCCGAGGCGCAGCTGGAGCAGTTGCACGCGCGGCAGGCCGTGCTGCAGGCCCGGCTCGCCGAGCCGGAATGCTATGCCGAGGACAAGCGCGAGCAGCTAAAGGCCCTGTTACTGGAGAAAGCCGGGGTCGATAGCAAATGCGAGATGGCCGAAGCTTCGTGGCTGGATGCGGCTGAAGCACTGGAGTCGGCGATGCGTCAATTTGTCGCATTGAATTGATCCAGGTCAAAACGCCGAAATCTGCACCCCCCATAATGGCCCCGTCCTGACAGGAAAGTTCTTGTCAGATTGACAGGTACCGATCGTTGGATCAGGATGCGAATCCGTTTATGGGTAAACACATATGGAAGAAACGGCTGTCAAAATTTGCAGCAGCTTCACCCATCGCTCTCGTCCTTGCGAGTATTGTGTTCGGCATCCTGTTATGGGGCGGTTTCAATACCGCGCTCGAACTCTCCAACACCGAAACGTTCTGCATCGCCTGTCACGAGATGCGCGACAACGTCTACAAGGAATACCGCAAAACCATCCATTACAGGAACCGGACCGGTGTGCGGGCGACCTGCCCGGACTGCCACGTGCCGCGCGACTGGGTCCACAAGGTCGTGCGCAAGATAGCGGCCACCAACGAGCTGTTTCACTGGATGACCGGTTCGATCAATACACGCAAGAAATTTGTCGCCAAGCGTTACAAGCTGGCGCAGCACGTGTGGGAAGGTATGAAGCGTACCGATTCGCGCGAATGCCGCAATTGCCACGATTTCGAAGCCATGAAGCCACCGCCTGGAACACCCGTACAGAAAGACCGGCACTGGCGCGCCAATATGGAAGGCAAGACCTGTATCGATTGCCACAAGGGCATTGCACACCAGCTTCCCGAAGAATTCCTGGAGATTGATCACGCACGTATCGAGAAGGAAAAAGTTCCCTGTTACCAGTGTCACGCCGATATGCAACGGCCACCGGATGATGACTGGGATGAATAAAGTCACGGTTACGGAAATAAAGAGAGGTTTACTATGGGAGGTCAACAATGCTGAATCATAACAAGGTTGCTGTACAGTTGCTTGGTGGCGTACTGGCAGTGCTGTTAGCTGGTATACAGAGCGCAACGGCGGCATCTTCCTCGCTGGTGGCAAAGGGTGAAAAGCTCTACAACCAGAACTGCGCGGTCTGTCATCAGCCGGATGCAATCGGCAAGCCGGGTTTTGCGCCATCGCTGGCCAACCCGGAGTTGCTGAGTATCGCGTCCGACAAGTTTCTGATGAGTACCATACGTGATGGCCGGGTAGGGACGGGCATGCCGCCATTCTCGCATCTCGGTCGTAAATCCATCCGGGCTATCGTGGCTTATCTTCGATCACACGCAAAACTGCCCAACAAGGCCGACAAGGTAGATGCACAACGTACGGCCTACGGCGACCCCCGCCTCGGGAAACAGTGGTACAACGATATCTGTGCAACCTGCCACGGCGTCAAGGGCAATGGTTATGCGGCGGGTGGTACCGGCACCGCTATCGGCTTGCCCGGGTTTCTCAACAAGGCATCTGACGGCTTTATCCGTACGACCATCAAGTACGGGCGTTCAAATACCCGCATGCGGGGCTTCCAGGGCCCAAGTGGCCTGGCCAATCTTTCCGATCAGGAAATTGACGACATTATCGTCTACCTGCGCACCCTGTCGAAAAAGTAAGGAGACAACAGTATGAAACGTTTCAAGATAACGCGTAGAAACTTCCTCAAGGGAAGTACCTTCATTACCGGTACGGCAGCCGGGTCCAGCCTGTTTGTCGGGGTAAACCCTGAACTCGAGGCAGCGCCCGCCGAACCGGCGGAAGGCAGCGCCACGCGCACGACGGCGCTGGCACAGTGTCCTTACTGTGGTGTAGGTTGCGGCACGGTGATCCAGGTGGAAAACGGCAAGATCGTTTCCATGCGCCCGGACAAGGATCATCCGACCAACTACGGTCTGCAATGCATCAAGGGTCTGACAGCGGCCGAACCGATCTATGTGGATCGCCTGGAGGGCGACCCCTATGTTCGCAAGGATGTCTGGGCGGAGTGGAAAAAGCCCGGGCATGGCAACCTGGAATATGTGACGAAGACCAAGGGGTCATTCGACGAAGAGCACTTTGTTCGTGTACCCAATAAGGAAGTTTCCGAGATGGTGGCGCACAAGATTGCGCATTTTGCCAAAAAGTACAGCGGTAATTCGATTGGCCTGTACGGTTCCGGCCAGCTCACGGTGGAAGGCCAGTACCTGGAAAACCTGTTCATGAAGGGTGTGCTGGGTTCCAACACCATCGAAGCCAATGCGCGGATGTGTATGACCTCTGCGGTAACAGGCTACTTCGCCACGCTGGGTTCCGACACGCCACCGCTGGCCTACGAAGATATCGAAATGTGCGACATGATCATGCACTTCGGTCACAATGCGCGCGAATCACACCCGATCATCTTCTGGCGTGCAGCGGACTACAAGAAGAAGGCGGATATCCCGACCGTTGTAGTCGATCCCCGTCGCACCGGTACGGCAATGGGTTATGAGGATATTAACCCGAAAAATTCGGTGCACGTACCGATCCTCAACGGTGATATCAGCTTCCTGAACTCCATCGCGCATGTATTACTCAAGGATCATCCGGATGTGATTGACTGGGAGTTCCTCAAGGCGCACGTCGATGGTTGGGAGTCCTATATTGAAGGCGTCAAGAAAGAATATAGTCCGGAGCAGGTACAGGATCGCATGGGAGGCGTCAACCATGATGTGTCGCCCGCGCTGATCCGGCGTGTTGCCGGCATGTTTGCCGACGCGACCCGCAAACGACTTGCCCGCAGTAAGGGCAAGCACAGTGGCAAGGGCTATGGTGGTGTCATCATCATGTGGGGTATCGGTTATAACCAGCATATCCATGGCCAGAACAATGTGATTTCCATCATCAACCTGTTGACCCTGACGGGTAACCTCGCCAAGCCGGGTTGCGGACCGTTCTCTATGACAGGTCAGCCCAATGCCATGGGTGAGCGTTTCACTGGTGGTTTGACCGGGCGTCTGCCGTTCAATATGCCACTGACGAATGACAAGCATCGTCTGCACATGGCCAAGCACTGGCGGGTGCCGGAGCAGAACCTGAAAAACGCCATGAACTCCAAAAATCCCGGCATGGCCGTGGGCATGATGGAGCGCGCGCTCAAGGGTGAGGTAAAGGCCATGTTTCTGGTCTACGCCACGCATATTGATTTGCCTGACCAGGAAAACCTGGTGAGGCCGGCGATGAGCAAGACCTTCAACGTGGTACAGGAAATCTATCGCCACGCACCCAATAACCTGTACGCGGATGTTATCTTCCCGGCGGCAACCTGGGGCGAGGTCAATGGTGTCTACATCAGTTCCGAGCGACGCATTAATATCTGCGAACAGGCCGCAATGCCCCCCAAGGGGTGTCTGCCGGATCTCGATATGGTGGCGCACAAGGGTAAGGAAATCGCCAAACTGCTGGGCATGGATGGTGACAAGATCTTCCCCTGGAAGACCGACAAAAACGGCTTTATCGATACTGAGGAAGTGTTCCGTGACATATGCCGCGCATCAGCCGGGACAGACACGGATCTTACCGGTATCCTTGATCGCGAAAAGCTCGATGGTATCTCGCCGTATGAACAGCTCAAGGAATTGCGCGGTATCCAGTGGCCGGCGCCGACCTATGAAATCGCCAAGAACGGCGGAAGCAAACGGCGCTACATGATGCAGGAAGGCCAGTGGGAAAACCGGCCTTACGGATATTTCCGTACCAGGGATGGCAAGGTGCATATGAAATTGTGCAGGCAGGACTACAGTAATCGTGAGGAACTGACGCACAAGCTGATGCAGTTCGGGGTGAAAAAGGATTACTACACCATTGACCACATCGACCTGATCAAGGAGGCGCGTGACAAGGGACTAACGCCTGATTTGCCGGATGAGAAATACCGGGGTCGCAAATGGGACAAGGTGCCGAAGGACAAATATCCCTTCTGGTTCGGTCTGGGTGTGGTGTACGAGCACTTCCATACTGCCAAGTCCATTCGCAGCCCAACCTCACGACGACTGGTGCCGGAAATGTATGTTGAAATACATCCGGCTGATGCAAAAGATCTTGGTATCAAGGATGGTGACAAGGTACGCATAGTGACCCGGCGCGGTTCGATGGAAGCGCGAGCGCAGGTGGGTACCCACAGCCTGGTAAAACCGGCGCGTAACGGGGTTCCCCGGGGTTATATGTTCAGTCCGTGGAATCTGTCTGTGGCAGACAGTGCCGTACCGGCGAAAAACAAGTGGTTGGCGAACCGTGTAACCAACCGCGTGTGGGACCCGGTATCCGGCCAGGTGGACTTCAAGAAGTCCGCGGCGCGTATCGAGAAGATCTAGTCAGTCTGGTATGCAGCGCAGAACGTTCATTAAATCGATAGGAGTTGCGGCCGCTGCGGCGGCCGCGCCTGCGGTGTCGTCTGCGGCATTGACGGAACGTTCGTCGCTGCGCTACCTGCGGCCACCGGGCTCACTGGCGGAAGACGAATTCGTCAGCCGCTGTATTCGTTGTGGCCAGTGTGGCGAAGCCTGTCCCAACCGTTGTATCAGTTATTTTGGACTCGGTAACGGCATGGCCTCGCTGGATACGCCTTACATCATCCCGCGCGACAAGGGTTGTATACTGTGTATGAAATGCGGCGACGTCTGTCCCAGTGGCGCGATCAAGCCCATCACGCGTGGTTTGAAACCGATCCTGGAAGGCGTACATATGGGGCATGCCGTGGTCGACGAGCACCTGTGCCTGTCCTACCAGGGCAAGAGTTGCGGCGTCTGCTATCGCGCCTGCCCCTTGCCGGATGTCGCCATCAGCGTCGGCATGATGGAACAGCCGCATGTATCCGACAAGTGTGTCGGTTGCGGATTATGCGAACGCGCCTGTATACAGATGCCCCAGGCCATCCGCATCATCCCCGCCCACGCCTAAACTAAAAAGGGGTCAGTACCCTTTTTTCTAACAGGTGGGTGATATATTTTGATTTGGCTTGTTAAAAAAGGGTACTGACCCCTTTTTAGTGTGGGTTGATATGAGTGCGAAAGGAAAACCGTTTTTTTTGTGGAGACACCTGAACAAGCTGCGCTGGCTGACGCTGGCGACGGTGTTTTCTATGCTGGTGTTGCTGCCTTTCCTGCATGTTTACCAGACTTATGTGGCGGCGCACGCCTATGACTTGCTGGCACCGCAGGAAAAGGAACTGTACGACACCATGGAGACGCTGACGTCGCCGTTAGTCAGCGATCCTGCCGAAGACCTGGATGCGATCAAGGGTAATACCTGGTCCGGCAATATTTTTGGGCTGAAACTCAGCGATCCACTGGCGGCCATCGGGCAGATGGCGGCCGGCAGGAACCTGTATACGCCTTTCCTGCTGACGGCGTTGATCCCGGTGCTGTTCAGTGTACTGTTCGGGCGTTTTTATTGTGGATGGATCTGTCCGGCCAGCTTTCTGTATGAACTGAACAGCAATCTTGCCATCCTGTTGCGGCGTATGGGTCTGCACACCGGACACCGCCACCTCGACAAGCGGTTCAAATACCTGGTGCTGGCGGCCGGGCTGGTATTTTCGATGGTGACCGGTTCGATCGCGGTGGCGGCGATTTATCCTCCGGCCGTGGTCGGGCGCGAACTGTACTATGCCATTGCGCTGGGCGGTTTTGGCGCCGGTTCGGTGTTCTTTGTGGCCACCTTGTTGTTCGACCTGCTGGTGGCGCAGCGGGGTTTTTGCCGCTACCTGTGTCCGGGGGGCGCGCTGTATTCCCTGCTGGGGCGCTATCGCCTGTTGCGTATCCAGCGCATTGTCGGGAACTGTAACGATTGCGCCAAGTGCAATGCCGTTTGCGAGTTCGGCCTTGATCCCCTGCGCGATGGCTTTGGCCAGGAATGCAATAATTGCACGGCCTGTATCGCGGTATGTCCGACGGACGCACTGACCTTTGAAATCAAGCTGAAGGATGTGGGCTACCAGGGTCCCGGGCACCTGGGCAAGCGTTACCAGCGTGAGCACCAGGCCACGCAGGGCACGGAGAAAGCCGCGTGATCCAGCGACGCACGGTATTGCAACGGCTCATGTATACGCTGGGCCTGGCGGTGAGCAGTACCTTGCCCTACGGCTTTGCTCGCCTCATGACACCGGACGTCAAGGCTGACCCCAGGACACACCTGCGCCCGCCGGGCGCCTTGAAGGACGAGGCGGCGTTCAACAGTGCCTGTATCGGTTGCGGGTTGTGCGGTGAAGTCTGCCCACCACGTTGTATCAAATTTTACCAGCGCGAGGGTGGTGACAGGTTCAATACACCCTATATCGATCCGGAGCAGAAAGCCTGTATCCTGTGCAACAAGTGCATGGAGGTGTGTCCCACCGAGGCGCTGACGGTGACGCCGCGCAACGACATTGATATGGGCATCGCCCAGATCGACCGCAGCGCCTGCTACCCGTGGGTGGACCGGGGTATCTGTGGCGCCTGTGTCAGTATTTGCCCGCTGGGCGAACGCGCGATCGGCTTCAAGTACTGGAACCAGTACAAGCCGGTGGTCAAAAAAGAATGTGTCGGTTGCGGTTTGTGCGTGGAAGTCTGTCCGCACCCCAGTCTGCCGATCCGTATTGTCAAACGTTCGGAAGGAACAGTCACGCATCACAAGCTATGAAACGTTTCGCACAGTTTGTTTTCGCCATCACGCTGGTCGCTCTGGCGGCGTCGGCCTCCGCCCACCATGTACTGGGACGTCCCGCCTATAGTCTCAATGAAGACTCCAACACGCCGCCGAGCATGCAGGTGGAAACCCAGATCGGCAATTATTTTGTCACCTACATGGTGTTCCCCGCGTTTCCGCGCGCCGGCGAACCGGGGCGTATCAACCTGTATGCCCGCAACATCGATAACGGCAAACCCTTTACCGGTAACGTCACGTTTACCGCGCGCGACGATACCTGGTTCGACACCGCAAAACCCGAGAAGCTTGGCGTGCAGGTTATTGACGACAATGTCTTCCGCCAGGGCTTTGTGTTCAAACACGATGGCGACTACATCATCCGTGCCGAGTTCCATGACGGGGGTGAACCCTACCTGATCGATTTCCCGCTACGCATCGGCCAACCCTCGCCGGTTGGCCCGCTTACCCTGGCAGGTGTCGCATTGTTTGCCGTGCTGGTCGGGGGCAGCCTGTTCCAGCGCAAGCGCCTGCAACGCGACCGTATTCGCGCCGCGCACCGTGACGAGCGTAGCCATAGCACCCGCGAGGAAGGTGTGTCGTGATCATGACGCATCCGGGCCTGCCCGCACTGTGGGGCATGGTGGTCATCGGTGGCATGGTCATCCTGACGCTGTGGGCGGTCATTACCCCCTTGCCGGCTTCCGCCAGTGCCGCCGTCTATAACCTGACGCGCGTGCCGTTGTTGCGCGGGCTGGTGCGCTATCTTGTCTCCAGCCCCAAAATCCTGCTGGCGCTGAAACTGGTATTCGTTGTGCTGTTCCTGCTGGTGATTTACGCCGGCCTGTTCGGCAGCCAGATTCCCGAACGTAACCTCGCCACGCTGCTGACCTGGAATATCTGGTGGGCGGGACTGATATTTTCCGTGTTTTTTCTCGGTACCGCCTGGTGTGCGGTATGTCCCTGGGACACCCTGGCGCAGTGGCTGGTGCGGCGCCGCCTGTGGAAACGTGCCGAGCCCAACAACAGCCTTAACCTGCGGGTACCACGCCGTCTGCGTACCATCTGGCCGGCACTATTGATGTTCATTGCGCTGACCTGGCTTGAGCTGGGGCTGGGCATCACCACCAACCCCTATGCCACGGCGGCGGTGTCCCTGCTGATGGTGGTAATGGCGACCAGCTCGCTGGCGATTTTTGAGCGCAAGGCGTTCTGCCGGTATTTCTGCCCGGTCGGCCGCACGGTAGGTTTCTACTCACAGCTGGCGCCGGTTGAATTACGCCCCATCGACACGCAAACCTGCGCCGACTGCAAGACGCTGGACTGTTACTACGGCGACAGGAACACGGAGCCCTGTCCGACCTGGCTGGTGATGGGACGGCTCAAGCAGAACAGTTATTGCACGTCCTGCGGGAATTGTGTAAGCAGCTGTCCCAACGACAACGTGGCCTGGCGCCTGCGTTCACCCAGCGTCGAGGCGGTGCAGGATGCACGGCCGCGTCACGATGAAGCCTGGTTCATGATCGGCCTGCTGGCGCTGACCGGGTTTCATGGCCTGTCGATGATGCCGTTCTGGGAAACCTGGATGAGTCAGCTTGCGCGCGTGCTTCACGATTCCGGGCAGTTGCTGCCCAGCTTTACTATCGGCATGTTCGGCAGCATGGCGGCCGTGGTGCTGGTTTATGCGCTGTTCGTGGCGGCCACGCGCTGGCTGATGGGCAACGGGGTGCCATTCCGGCGCCTGTTTACCCACCTGTCCTTCGTCGCGCTGCCACTGGCGTTCGCCTATCACATGGCGCACAACCTCAACCACCTGGTACGCGAAGGTGTGGGGATAGGTGCGGTATTCCTGAATCCACTGGGTACTGGTATGGCGCCGCTGAGCATGATGGAAAAACACGCGCGCCATTTCCACATGATCATTTCCCAGGACAGCCTGTTTGCCATCCAGGCCGGGTTGATGGTGTTCGGGTTCTGGATCGCCGTACAGATCCTGCGCCACCGCGGGCGCGCCTTACTGGTTGCCGCAGGCCATCGTGGTGGCAGCTGGCGGCTGGCGCCGATGCTCGGGTTTGTGGTGCTGATGACGTGTTTTCACCTGTGGTTGCTGTCGCAGCCCATGATGATGAGAATGTAAATGGACAGCTCACGACGCGGATTCTTCCGCCAGATGGCGCACAGGG
Source organism: Thiohalobacter sp. (assembly GCA_027080445.1). GTDB lineage: Bacteria > Pseudomonadota > Gammaproteobacteria > DSM-19610 > DSM-19610 > Thiogranum. The sequence continues at coordinate 9,264 of JALWRY010000345.1, forward strand.
CCGGTACCACGCTGGTGCAGGAGGCGGATCGCCGCGTCGCGCGTCGCGCCGCGCACTGGATACGTCCCCCTTACGCACTGGATGAGCTGGAGTTCCTGCTGGCCTGTACGCGATGCAATGCCTGCGCCGAGGCCTGTCCACACCAGACCATCTTTCCCTTGCCGGCCCGACTGGGCGCACAGTTCACCGGCACGCCGGCGCTGGATCTCGTCAACAAAAGCTGTCACCTGTGTGAGGGCTGGCCCTGCGTCAGCGCCTGCGAACCGGGCGCCCTGCAGTTGCCGGACGTGGCGGAGGATGAAGTCCTGCCTGCGCCAAAGCTGGCCTACGCGGAAATCGACACCGACCGCTGCCTGCCTTGGCAGGGACCGGAGTGCGGCGCCTGTGCGGCTTCCTGCCCGCAGCCCGGTGCGCTTAACTGGGAAAACTGGCGACCGGTCATCGATGCCGCGCAGTGTATTGGTTGTGGTCAATGCCGGGAAGCCTGCATCCTTGAGCCGCGTGCAATCCGTGTGAGTTCACGCTACCGTGAGTCTTCTGACGACAGTGCCGGGGCGTCGAGCTCGGGTGACATGGCCCTGCGGCCCTGATTTTTCTCCAGAAAGATAAATTCTTCATACAAAAACGGTATTTTCCGGTATCATACGCGGCCATTTGGAACACAATGGCCATCCGCCTCGGGCGGGCGGGCAGCGTTCACGGCGCGGCGCCTTTTCGCCAGGCTTATCGAGATGCAAGCCATGTTATTGATTTAACATGGTTTGTTTTATTTTCGGTGGCAGAAAGTGCGGTTCGATGATGATTTAACCAGCTAACGAGTTGAGACCATGACAGACCTAAGTAACTACCGGAATATCGGTATATTCGCCCACGTGGACGCCGGCAAGACCACGACCACCGAGCGTATCCTGAAACTGACCGGCAAGATCCACAAAATCGGCGAGGTGCACGATGGCGCCGCGACCACTGATTTCATGGAACAGGAGCAGGAGCGCGGCATTACCATCCAGTCCGCTGCAACCACCTGTGTGTGGAACGACCACCAGCTGAATATTATCGATACCCCCGGACACGTGGATTTCACCATCGAAGTGTACCGTTCGCTGAAAGTGCTTGACGGTGGCGTGGGTGTGTTCTGCGCCTCCGGCGGCGTGGAACCCCAGTCCGAGACCAACTGGCGTTATGCCAACGAATCCGAAGTGGCGCGTATTATCTACGTCAACAAGCTGGATCGTGTCGGTGCGGATTTCTACCGCGTGGTGAAACAGGTGGAAGACGTGCTGGCAGCCAACCCGCTGGTGATGGTGCTGCCGATTGGTGTGGAGGACGACCTGAAAGGCGTGGTTGACCTGCTGACCCGCAAGGCGTGGGTCTGGGATGACTCCGGTGATCCGTTGAACTACACCCTCGAAGACGTTCCGGCCGACATGACAGACCTGGTCGAAGAGTGGCGTGAAAAGCTGGTCGAAACCGCCCTCGAACAGGACGACGACCTGATGGAAGCCTACCTGGAAGGTGAAGAACCCTCCATCGAAGATCTCAAGCGTTGTATCCGCAAGGGCACCATCGCGCTGGACTTCTTCCCGACCTACTGTGGCTCCTCGTTCAAGAACAAGGGTGTGCAGCTGGTGCTGGATGCGGTGGTCGACTACCTGCCGAGCCCGACCGAGGTCAAGCCCCAGCCGGAAGTGGACAAGGAAGGTAACGAAACGGGCGAATTCGCCATCGTTGATCCCGACAGGCCATTGCGTGCACTGGCGTTCAAGATCATGGACGACCGCTTTGGCGCCTTGACCTTTGTACGTATCTATTCCGGCCGCATCAATAAAGGTGATACGATCCTTAATACTTTCACCGGCAAGACTGAGCGTATCGGCCGCATGGTGATCATGCATGCCGACGACCGTGAGGAAATCAGTACCGCACAGGCCGGCGATATTATCGCCATTGTCGGTATGAAGAACGTGCAGACCGGTCATACCCTGTGTGATCCCAAGCACCCGGCGACGCTGGAGCCGATGGTGTTCCCCGACCCGGTTATCTCCATTGCCATCGCGCCGAAAGACAAGGCCGGTTCCGAAAAGATGGGTATCGCACTCAGCAAGATGGTGCAGGAAGATCCGTCCTTCCGGGTCGAGACCGACGAAGAATCCGGCGAGACCATCATGAAGGGTATGGGTGAGTTGCACCTGGATATCAAGGTCGACATTCTCAAACGTACCCACGGTATCGACGTGGAAGTCGGCAAGCCGCAGGTGGCCTACCGCGAAACCATCACCCAGCGTGTCGAAGACAGCTACACGCACAAGAAGCAGACCGGTGGCTCCGGCCAGTTCGCCAAGATTGATTACATCATCGAGCCGGGCGAAGTGAACAGTGGTTTCGAATTCGAGTCGACGGTGACCGGTGGTAACGTACCGCGCGAATTCTGGCCGGCCGTTGAAAAGGGTTTCCGTACCAGTATGGAAGAGGGCGTGCTCGCCGGCTTCCCGCTGCTGGATGTGAAGGTCACGCTGACCGACGGTGGCTACCACGCCGTTGACTCCTCGGCTGTGGCCTATGAGATCGCCGCCAAGGGCGCCTACCGCCAGTCCGTGCCCAAGGCCGGTCCCCAGCTGCTGGAACCGATCATGAAAGTGGACGTGTTCACCCCGGACGACAATGTTGGTGATGTGATTGGCGACCTGAACCGTCGTCGTGGCATGATCAAGGCGCAGGAGCCGGGTCCGACCGGCGTGCGCGTCAAGGCCGATGCGCCCCTGAGTGAAATGTTCGGTTATATCGGTGACCTGCGTACCATGACCTCCGGTCGTGGCCAGTTCTCCATGGAGTTCTCGCACTATGCCCCGTGCCCGAACAATGTGGCGGAAGAGGTCATCAAGGAAGTGAAGGAACGTAACGCGAAGAAGTAACGGCGGGTTGTTCTTCCGCAGTAATGCCGGCCGGGTGTATGCTCTGCCGGCATTTTTTATGACAGGAGAAAAGCATGAAAGCGACGGCAGAGTTACAGGTGATACCGATCGGTGAGGGTGTGTCGGTCAGGCAGCAGGTTATTCGTGTCGTAGAGCTGCTGAACAGCGGTGACTTCCTCGTGGAAACCCACGCCTCCGGCACCAATATCGAAGGCGACCTGGACGCCATACTGACGATGGTGGCAAAAATTCACGAACAACTGCACGCGGAAGGCAGCGTTCGCCTGGTGAGTTACCTGAAACTGGAAACACGTACCGACAAGGTGCCGACACTGGCGGGCAAGGTACTGTAGCGCGGCAAGGCCGGCTGGCGCCTAATGGGTAGTCCAGCTGATTTTCTGTGAAGTACCCGTGTACTTCTCGCCATAGGGCTTGGCCTCGATGAGGATATTTTTGGGACGGAAGCCATCGGGAAGCACGATCTTTTCCGCGACATCCTGTTTCCGGTTAAAGCCCATTTTGACATAGGACCGCCGGTCCGATGACAGCCGTTTAAAGGAAAGCCGCACAGGTTCCTTGTCCAGGAAGCCATTGACGGCGATCCAGATCGTACCGGTCACCCGGTCGGTAGTACCGGCCGGGTTGATCACCGAAAAGCTTACCTGGAAGATATTTTTCGAATCTGTCTGCCCGATACGAATGCCTTGCAGCCCAAGCGTGGGGTGTGCGGGTACAGTGGCCCTGGTCCGGGGTTTCGGCGCAGGCGCCTTGCGTGGTGGCGGGCTTGTTGCCGCACGCGCTTGTGCCCGGTGACGAACCCGCTCCTCAGCAAGGGCCTGTGTCACCTGTTTTACACTGTGTTCCAGCTCCACGACCTGTTGCTTCAGCGAATCGCGTTGTTTCTCCAGTTCAGCGATGCGTTGCGCGGATGCCTGTGTCTGCATGGCCGTGGGAACAGCATTCCCGGACGACTGGCGCCGCCCGGTTTCATAGGCGATCCCGGTCACGAGCACAAAGGCAAGAAACAGCAGGCCATAGCGGGTCAATCGCTGGCGGGGACTGGTGCGTATGATTCTGGGTGTTACCGGGGGTACAACTTTGGTACGCGCTATCATCCTTGTTCCTGATCAGTGGAGCGAGTGGCCGGCGTAGTATAACCCGGCATCAACGGCTTTTAACCGATTTACCGGGAGGAAAACCTTCCAGTATTTTCGCAATCGTGTGGTTTATGTTCGCGGTAATCTGTTCGGGCGTTTGGGTCTGGTCGATATAGTCCTGGCCTGTACCTCGCCATATCAGCTGTTTACTCTGGCTGTCGGCAATATCGACGATCAGCGTGCCTTCCTGGTATTCGTAAGTATAGGTCCGCAGGTAATGTGGCCAGTAGCCCCGGTATCCCCAGGTGGGGGCATAGTAACCCAGGTAGCCGTAGTAGGTATCGATGGTCTCCTGCTGGATCTTTGTTTCAATGCCGCCAAACCAGTTGACGAAAAAATCGGCTTTATCCTTGTCGACCAGTCGGTAACCTTTTGCCTGCAGGTTGCGGTTTACCGCCTTCACCACCCGGTTGATGATCAGGCTGTTATTGATACGGATATCATTGCTGGGCGGTTTGCCTTCCAGCCAGGCGTAGGTTTTCAGGTTGGAAAAGTCATAGCTGGTATCGTAATCGGTCTGCACGGTCAGGGTCGTGCAGCCTGCGAGCAAGAAAAGGCCGATCGCAATGACCTTTGCCAGGTGCCTCATGGTCTGTTGCTCCAAATGACCCAAAGTATGATACGAGTATACCAGTCAAATTCGCACGGTCATTTCGGCAAGCCTCGCTGCCCTGAAATATGGTAAATTGTGCATTCGCCCAACGAGCCGCCGAGCAGACCATGACGACCAGCCAGACCCTTATCGACCAGTTAACCGCGACGGGGGACTACAAGGTCATCCGCCGCCTCAAGCCCGTGGACCGCTATCACGAAGACACCGGCGCGGAAAAGAAAATCGCCATTTACCTCGATACCGAAGCGACCGGCCTGAACCCGGACACGGAAAAGGTGATCGAACTGGCCCTGGTCCCGTTCGAGTACGATGACGAGGGACGGATTTATCGCGTTCTCCCCGCCTACAACGCCTTACAGGATCCCGGTGTTCCGATTTCGGCTTTTATCACCCGCATCACCGGTATTACCGATGACATGGTGGCGGGACAGGCCATCGACCTGGCGGAGGTCGCGCGTTTTGTTTCCGGGGCGTCCCTGGTGATTGCCCACAATGCCCGTTTCGACCGGCCCTTTGTCGAGTCGCTCTACCCGGGAT
>JALWRY010000346.1 GCA_027080445.1 Thiohalobacter sp.
GTCCATCGGCCTCGATGCTGGCCAGTACGGCGACCGGCAGGGCAAAGTATTCGCGGCCGGTATCGAGCAAGCGGGCCAGTTTGGCATCGTGTGACAGGTCGGGCGCGCTGGTGATCCTGACCAGTTCGCGCAGGGCGATACGGCTTTTTTCCAGTGCGCGGTTGGTTTGTTTCAGGTCCTCGGTACGTTCCGCGACCTGTTCTTCCAGGGTGTCGCGGTAGCGCGCCAGGGCTTCCCGGGAGCGTTTGAGTTTGCGGTTGGTGCGGGTGATGTAGCCATTCAGAATGATCAGCGAGAGCAGCAGCAGGGCGGCTGCCGCAAACCACACGGCATAGCGTTTCAGCATGGCCGTCAACGAGGTTTGCCGCAGGACCTGGTAAGGGCCGATTTTCAGCGTTTTCATCAACCGGTGCACGGGCGAGTAATCCAGCGGGATGGTCCAGCCGGCAGTGCGTGAGGCGCGGGCGGCCGGGTGGTCTGCCGGCATGGAGAGCAGCGCCTGCGCCACGCGCGTGGCCAGCGCCCGGGGTGTGTTTTTCAGGGTGGCAAACGGCCATTCCGGGTAAAGCCGGGTGCTGAGCGGAAGCGAACTGTCTTTTTCATGTTGTGGATTGAGGATACGGAAGGTATCCCGTTTTACGGTACCGTCCTCGACCATGCGCATCAGGGTTTCGGCGCGCACGGTGGCGGCATCGACGATCCTGTTCTGTACGGCGTAGATGATTTTATCCTGGGGAAATCCGGCAAACTGCAAATCACTGAAGTCACTGAACGGATCAATCCCGTGCTCGTTGAGTTCGCGCCAGGCCATCTGGAAACCGCCAAATGCCACCGGGCTGACTGCCATAAAGGATTTTCCTTTCAGGTCGGCGAGTGTCCGGATCGCCGTATTGTCGGCCCGGGAAACGATCACGGCGCCGAAACGTACCCGCGTTTTCCCCTGTTCCCGGGTCTGCATGGTGGCAATGCGTGACGCACCGAAACGCGCTTCAAGACTGACGTAGTTACCGGGGTTGGTCAGGGTAAACTGGATTTCCCCGCTATTGATGGCGTCAGCGATTTCGTCAAGGTTGACCGGCACGATCCGGAAAGGGCGGCCGATGCGTTGGCTCAGGTAGTCGGCCGTAGCGGACCAGCGCTGCAGCGCCGGCGCCTTGCCCCGGTAGGCGAGGACGCCAATGCGGATCGTCGTCGGGTTTTTCGCAGCCGTTTCTTTGGCGTAGACAGGCCCGCCGCCTGATCTTGTCAGTAAAACCAGTAATAACAGAGATTTAAACAAGTATTGCACAGTCCCGTCCATCCAGTGCGTTTACCGGTAGATACAATGCCAGGCGGTTCTATTCCGTAGCTTTCCGGATAAAGACACTATCAGTCTTTATTTGTCGTGGAAATGTTTTAACCCGTGTGTGAATGAACCTCGATTGTCTCCCGGAGTCTACCCGTTCAGTAGGCCGGGAAAGGTAACGTCTGTTGGCTATCATCATGCTGTACTTTATGGCGATTCTGCTGGCAGCACTGTTGCTGGAGCCGCTCGCCCGCCACCTGCATTTGCCTTTCAGCGCGGCGTTGGTTGCCGGCGGTTTTGCCGGTTCGCAACTGTTGGTCGGTATGGGTATAGATACCGGTCTGCGCTGGCACAGCTTCCACGACCTGGTGTTCTTTGTTTTTTTACCGGTATTGATTTTTGAGTCAGCAGTTGCGCTGGATGTGCGCCTGTTGCTGCGAAATTTATGGTCGATTCTTTTGCTGGCGTTCCCGTTGTTGCTGCTTTCCGCCGTGCTGACAGCGGTGCTGTTGTTCTACGGCATCGGGCATCCGCAGGGTTTCCCCTGGGTCGCGGCATTGCTGGGCGGAGTAATATTATCGGCAACCGATCCGGTTGCCGTGACGGAACTGGCCCACCGCTTGCCCTTGCCAAAGCGTTTGCTCATGCTGATGGATGGTGAAAGCCTGTTCAATGACGCGACCACCGTGGTGCTGTTTATGTTGCTGCTGTCGGCGGCCGTCGGACAGGAACCGGGTGATATTGATCTGTCGGCTGTTGCACTGACCTTGCTCAGGCTGTCGTTCGGCGGTCTTGCACTCGGCCTGCTGTTCGGCATTGCAGGCCGCTGGTTAATGTGCTGGCTGGGCCGGCCGGTGATTGTGAGTCTGCTGGCGGCATACGGGAGTTATCTTGTCGCGGAAATGTGGCTGGGCGTGTCAGGTGTGATGGCTACCCTGGCGTGCGGTTTATGGATCGGCCATGCCTTGCGGACGGATTTGGCGCCGGTGGCAAAAACACTGGCTTCCGGTTGGGAGCAACTCGGCTGGGTGTCGAACAGCGCCCTGTTCCTGCTGGCAGGCGTGACGATTACGGTAAGCATGTTCGAGGAACGCTGGCATGCGATGTTGCTGGGGATCGGTGCGGTTCTGGTGGTTCGATTGCTGGTTGTCTGGCTGACTGCCGGGTTGACGTCATTGACGCCGGGGCAGCAACCCATTTCCATGGCCTGCCGATCGATACTGTTTGCCGGCGGCTTGCGCGGCGCAGTCACCCTGGCGCTGGCACTGTCCCTGCCGCTGGAGCTGGAAGGCTGGTGGACGGTACAGTCCATTGCCTACGGGGTGGTGGTGTTCTCACTGTTTGTACAGGCACCGTTGCTGGAGCCCCTGGTGAAGCAGTTACAGCGACGCGGTCATCTTCGTGCCGACATGACTGAAGCCTGAATGCGAACGGGTATAATAACCCGGTCTTTTCTGTACCGGGTTTTCCCATGGAATTTTTTGCTTTTGCCAGAGTATCCACTGATAGCGCGCAGTTGCAGGCGGCGCTGACGATTTCGTGCCTGCCAGACTTTTGCGCCTCGGTCGACAAGGTTTTCACTGATCACGGCGATTATGGCGAAATGTACTGCCTGTGGGGGCAGTTTGTCGTCAATCGGGAGCCAATCCGCGATGGTGTACGGTTTTCACTGCCCGGCTGTCCCAACGCCCTGGCCTGGACGGTTGCTGTCAATTCCGAGGCTTCCGGGGAGGTGGTGGTTCACTGTACGATCAACCGGCGCCGGCCCGACATTGATTTTGCAGATTCCATACGCCAGTTTGTAGACGATTGGACAGTCGGGCTGGAACAAAATATCGCCCTGTTTCCAAAGTAATTTCCACTTCAGTCGCTAAACTAGGGAGCCTCTGCCAGGGCAACTCTGATTGATTTGTCATACCGGCGAAAGCCGGTATCCATGTCGTTGAAACCACTGGATTCTGGCATGCGCCAGAATGACGGGGAATGAATTAATCGGAGGCTGCTGGTTCGAGCCGAAACTGTGGGTAATGACATCGGGTTGTATGAAAAAGGAAGTCAAAACCAGTATCGATGGCCTTGAAATCGGCATGTATGTGGCCCGGTTGGACAAACCGTGGCTAAAGACCGCCTATGAATTGCAGGGTGTAAAAATAAAAAGCTACAAGGACATCGAACGCCTGCGCAAGTATTGCAACTATGTCTATGTCGATGTCGAGCAGGGCTATTCACCTGACCCACGCTTCTGGGTGGTACGGGAAGGTCCGAAAGTCTACAACGCACCTCCCCCGCAGCGTATGGCCAAAAAACCGGTTGCGCCAACCGGCATCCACAACGAATACACCGCGCTGCGAAAAACCCATTACCAGGATACGACATCCGTCGAGGCCGAATATTTTGTCGCCGAGCAGGCGCACGAGCGTTTACAGGAAGATTTCCACAGGGTCATGGACAAGCTCGGTCAGCATAACGAGTTCGATGTCGAGGCGCTGAACGAGAGTATTTCCGGTGTGGTCGACAGTGTCATCCGCGCGCCTGGCGCCATGACGCTGGTGATCAAGCTCAAACAGTTTGATGACAGCACCTATACCCGGGCGCTCGGTACATCGGTCTGGTGTGCAACCTTTGGTCGCCATCTTGGCCTGGAAAAGGCGTCGATCGAGTCGCTGGCGCTGGGAGGACTATTACTGGATGTTGGCAAGAGCGCCGTGCCGGTCGAGTTGCTTAAAAAGCCGGGAAAACTGAGCGACCGCGAACAGAAAACACTACGCGACCATGTTGACCAAAGCGTTCGCATGCTGTCGACATCCTCCGGCCTGTCGCTGGAAGAACGCTTGCCGATGGATGTGTTGCAGATGGTGGCGACGCATCATGAAAGGGCGGATGGTAGCGGCTACCCGCAAGGACTCGAGAACAAGGCTATCCCGATTTTTGGGCGTATTGCCGGTATTGTCGACAGCTTTGACGCCATGACCAACCTGCGGCTGTATTCTGCGGATGAGCCCATGCCGCCGCATGAGGCAATTGCAGAGTTATATGAGCTGCGCGGCAAACGGTTCCAGGCCGAACTGGTGGAACAGTTTATCCAGACGGTTGGTTTGTACCCGACCGGGTCGCTGGTCGAGTTGTCCACCGGTGAAGTCGGTGCGGTTATTTCAATTAACGGCCTCAGGCGGCTCAGGCCTTCCGTCATGTTGCTGCTTGACAGCAACAAGGAACCCCTGGAGCAGTTCAGGCTGGTAGATCTTTCCCGGCTGGATGAAAGTATTTCGGTTGCCAAAGGGCTTCCCCGCGGCGCCTACGGTATCGATATGAAGGAGGTTTTCCTGTAAGCGGGAAGAAGCTTTCATGAAAGATCCGGTAACAGGCCTGTTCGGGCGGCAGCAGTTTCTGCATATTCTCGACAGTGAGGTGAGCGAGGCGGCGACACACCAGGTGTCGCTGGCGTTGTTAGTACTGGATATTCGCCAGTTCGGGCGGATCAATATCAAACACGGTTATGCAGCCGGGGATAGCACCTTGCAGGCTGTTGCGAAAGTGCTTGCTGATGTTTGCCGTGAGGGTGACCAGATTGCCCGAGTCGGTGACGACCAGTTTGCGCTGATATTACCCGCTATCCTCAACAGTGGGCACGCCGAACTGGCGGCGCACAAGATCCAGCGTTTGCTCGATGTGCCGGTTTATCTCGATCATGACACCATTCACTGTGCAGCGGATATCGGTATCGCGCTCTACCCGGAGCATGCACGCGGCGCCGATGCCCTGCTGGCGGCAGCCGATGAGGCACAGCGTCGTGCGCGCTCGTCCGCACAACCATTCTGTGTGGCGCAGCATCACCCTGACGATGAAGCTTCGGAGCACTGGGATATTGAAATGGCGCTGGAAGATGCCATACAGAAGTCCGAAATGCGCGTTTACTTCCAGCCCAAGATATCACTGGTAACGGGCAAACCGACAGGTGCCGAAGCACTGGTTCGTTGGGAGAACCCTTTTCGCGGTATCGTTTCACCGGATGAATTTATCCCGATTGCCGAAACGACCGGGTTTATCCGGCCGCTGACAGAATGGATGTTGAACAGTGCGCTACGGCTGGCCAGTGAGTGGGAGCATCCCTGGGGCCGGCAGGAAGTCTCGGTCAATGTGCCGACCCGGATCCTTGAGCGGGCGGATTTCACGGATATGGTGATAAGCGCCCGCGAGCTCTGGCGTTCGGAAGACAGTCGCCTGTGTATCGAGATACTCGAACAGTCCTTTATCGAGAATATCGATGAAGTGTTTGCCAAGTTGAAGGGTTTGCAGGAACAGGATGTCAAAATATCCATCGATGACTTTGGCACCGGCTATTCCAGCCTGTCCTATTTTCGTGACATTCCCGCCGATGAACTGAAAATCGACCGTTCTTTCGTGGCCGGTCTGTTAAAGGAACGGGATAATGCGAATATCGTGGAACTGATTGTGGATCTTGCGCACCGTTTCGGTTTGCAGGTGGTTGCAGAAGGTGTGGAGGATGTGCAAACCCTGTCGGCACTGAAAAAACTGCATTGTGATATCGCGCAGGGTTACTTTATTGCAAGGCCGATGCCGGCCGAGGCATACCATCAGTGGTTGGCGAATTACCGGGGCATCAACGCCACGGGGGCGATCAGTACATCCGGCGCCGAAACAGCCAGCCGGCTGACGACAGGCTGAAAAAGGCAATGACTGCCATGGGCCAGTACTGGGCCGCCAGCAGTTCGTATCCCGCACCTTCCAGGAATACGCCGCGTACAATAACCATGAAATAACGCATCGGGTTAATCAGTGTCAGGTACTGTACCGCTTCCGGCATATTGGCGATGGGTGTGGCGAAACCGGACAGGATGACCGCCGGCACCAGGAACAGGAACGCTCCCAGGAGTCCCTGCTGCTGGGTCACCGCCAGCGAGGAAATCATCAGGCCGATACCGATATTGGCGAGCAGGAACAGCAACAGCCCCAGGTACAGGGCGTCAATATGACCGCGCAACGGTACCTCGAACCACCACAATGTAACCAGTACGATAAATGTCGATTCGAGCAGGCCGATGATCAGGCCCGGTACGGATTTCCCGATCAGTATCTCTACCGGGCGCAGCGGTGTAACCAGCAGCTGGTCAAAGGTGCCTTCCTCACGTTCACGCGCCACCGACAATGCCGTCACCAGCAGGGACACCACCAGCGTCAGCAGGCCGATAATGCCGGGTACGATAAACCATTGTGACACCAGGTTGCTGTTGTACCAGGCGCGCGTCACCAGTATGGCCGGTGGGGGCGGGCGTTGTTGTTCCTGTGCCCACTCGGCAGAAAAATCCAGTAGTACCGTGCGCACATAGTTGAGCGCCAGCAGGGCTGTATTGGAATTGCGACCGTCGACGATAACCTGCAGGGAGGCACTTTCCCCGGCGGCAAGGTCGTCACTGAAGCGCGGGCCGATATGCAGCACCAGCAAGGCGTGTTTGTGATCGATGACCGGTGCAATTTCTGCGTCGTGGGTGATGTGGCTAACCAGTTCGAAGGTTTCTGAACCGGCGAAACGGTCTGTCAGCCGGTGAGACAGTGCTGTGTTGTCTTCGTCGTATACGGCAAAGGGTACCCGGTCAAGGTCGAAGGTGGCGGCATAACCAAATACCACCAGCTGGATAATGGGCGGGCCGATAAGCACGAAACGGCTGCGCTTGTCCTTCAGTAATGCCAGGAATTCCTTGATGATCAGTGCAAGAATGTGTTGCAGCATAGGGCTTATTCCAGCCGTTTGCCGGCTTTGCGCCGCACCAGCATGAGAAAGATGAATGCCATCAGGGCAAGTGCCGCCGCGTTCGGCAGGATAACCGCCCACACATTCCCGGCCAGGAACACGGTTTGCAGAATGGCGACAAAATAACGCGCCGGGATGAGATGGGTCAGCCACTGAATGGCGGTTGGCATGGAGTTGATGTCAAAGATAAAGCCCGACAGGATAAAGGCCGGCAGGAAGGTTACGATGATGGCAACCTGGCCGGCAACAAACTGGTTTTTCGCGACAATGGAAATCAACAGGCCCATGGCCAGTGCGACCAGCATGAACAGTGCCGAGGCGGCCAGCAACACCAGGAAGGAACCGCGCAAGGGTACGTCGAACTGCCAGACGGCCATGGCGACAGTTAGCAGCATGCCGCCCATACCCAGGATGAAGTAGGGGATGAGTTTGCCCATCAACAACTCGCGAATATGGATCGGGGTCACCAGCAGGGCTTCCATCGTGCCGCGTTCCCATTCGCGTGCAACCACCAGCGCGGTCAGCAGTGCGCCGATGAGTGTCATGATGACAGCGACCAGGCCAGGTACCAGGAAGTCGCGGCTGCGTACGGCCGGGTTGAACCATACACGCTGCTCCAGTGCGATCGGGAAAGCCTGCGGCAGCCCGCGGCGCTCGCTGTAGTGGGTCAGCCAGGTCTGCCAGGCGCCGAGGATATAGCCTTCGGTAATCCGTGCCTGGTTGGCGTCCACGCCGTTGACGATCACACCTATCGGTGCACCCGAACCATTGTGCAGGCGGTGGCTGAAATCACTTTGCATCCATACGATGCCATCGATCTCACGTTGCCGCATGGCCTGCTCGGCTTTCTGGATGGTGTGAAATGTCACGGGAACAAAGTAGTCGGACTGGGCGAACGCCGCACGGATATCGCTGGTGACACTGTCCGGGGTTTCGATCACGAAACCGATACGAACGTCTTTTGCATCCAGTGATACGCCATAGCCAAACAGTAATAACATGACGACCGGCAGGATAAAGGCAATGGCGATGCTGGAGGGGTCGCGCAGGATTTGCAGGCTTTCCTTGCGTACCATGCCGATCAGCCGCCGGTGCGAAAGCTGTGCCTTTGTCGCTGACATCAGGCAGCCGCCTCCCGCTGCTGGTGCTGTTCGATCAGGGCGATAAAGGCGTCTTCCATGCTGGCTTCTTCTTCACCGGTTTTATGGAAGCGCGCGCGCAGCTGCTCCGGGGAATCTTCGGCCAGCACTTCACCGTCGGCCATGATCACCAGCCGGTCGCAATAGTTGGCTTCATCCATAAAGTGGGTGGTGACCAGTACGGTGACGCCGGATTCCGCCAGCGCATTGATGTGCCACCAGAACTCGCGCCGCGCCAGCGGGTCCACGCCGGACGTGGGTTCGTCGAGGAACAGGATCTCCGGTCGGTGCATGAGCGCGGCGGCCAGCGCCAGCCGTTGCTTGAAGCCCAATGGCAGGGTCAGTGCGGCGCTGCCGGCAAAAGGTGTCAGTTCAAAGTCATCCATCGACGCCCTGATACGTTCGCGCTTTACCTTGCCGGAAAGCCCGTAGGCACTGGCGAAGAAATTCAGGTTCTCCTGTACGGACAGGTTGCCATACAGGGAAAAGCGTTGCGCCATGTAGCCAATACGTGCGCGCGCCTGTGATGCCGCACTGCGCAGGTCCACGCCGGCGACGCGTACGCTGCCGGAAGAAACCGGCAACAGTCCGCACAGCATGCGGAAGGTGGTCGACTTGCCGGCGCCGTTGGCGCCCAGCAGACCGAAGATTTCACCGCGCTTCACATCAAAGCTGACCTTGTTCACGGCAATGAAGTCGCCGAAGTAACGACTCAGTTCACTTGCCTGGATCACCGCATTGTCGTCACTGGAAGGCGATTGCGGAGGTGTACTGGTCAGGGTGGAGGGCGTGAGTTTGTGTTGCTGCAAGCGGGCAATAAAGGCGTCTTCGAAACGTGGTGCAACCGCTTCGATATGCGCCCCGGGCAAACCGGCGATGAGTGTGTCGGGCGGTGTGTGACTGTCGTGGGTGACAACACGTACCTGGCGTCCTTCAGTGAGTGCATCCAGTACCGCCGGGTTGAGGTCGAGTTGTTGTTGCAGGCGCCGTTTGCCCAATGCGGCGTGTACTGCCCACACGCGGCCCTGCATGGGAGCGCTGAAGTCGGCAGGCTTCTGCTGGCCGAGCAGTTTGCCTTCGTGTAACAGGATGACATCGTCGCAGCGTTCCGCCTCGTCGAGGTAGGCGGTGCTGAGCAGCACGCTCATGTGCTGTTCTTTCACCTGGCGGTAGACTATGGCCCAGAGTTCGCGTCGCGATACCGGGTCGACGCCGACAGTCGGTTCATCCAGCAACAGGACTTCAGGCCGGCTGATCAGGGTACAGGCCAGTCCCAGTTTCTGCTTCATGCCCCCGGACAGGCGGCCGGCGAGGCGTGCCGTGAAGGGCGCAAGCCCGGTCATGCGCATCAGTTCCCGGTGGCGCGCGTCGCGTTCAGCGGGTGGCACACCCTGCAGGTCGGCGTACAGGTCGAGGTTTTCCTGTACGCTGAGATCCTCATAGAGCCCGAACCGCTGCGGCATATAGCCGATACGCGATTGCACCTGCAGCGAGGCTTCGCGCATGTCCTCGCCCAGTACGTGGATATCGCCGGTATCGGGCAGTAACAGTCCGGCGGCAATGCGCATCAGTGTGGTCTTTCCGGCGCCGTCCGGGCCAATCAGGCCCGTCACCTTGCCGCGTCCGACCTGCAGTGTCAGTTGGTCCAGTGCAACAACCGGACGTGCGCCGGCAAAGGATTTACTCAGCCCGGTGAACTGGATGGCGGGTGATGTGGCCTCGCTCATTTCGACGCTGCACAACCGGAGGGCGGGGTGCCGGTTTGTGGCGTTACGGTATCCAGCACCACGGTCGCGGGCATGCCGAGACGTAAACTGTCATCAGGGTTACAGGCATACACCCAGACCTGGTAGACCAGCCGGGTGCGCAGTGCGGGGGTTTCGACATTTCTGGGGGTGAACTCCGCCGTCGGCGAGATGTAACCCACCCAGCCCGGGTAGGTTTTGCCCGGGTAACTGTCGCTGCTGATCTGTGCCGGCATACCCGGCACGACCTTGCCCAGGCGGGTTTCCGGTACATAGGTGCGTATCCATACCGGTTCCAGCTTTGCCACAGTAAACACCGGCCGTGTCGGTGAGGCGATATCCCCGGGTTCCAGGATGCGTGAACGAATGATGCCATTGGCGGGGGCAAGCAGCTGGCAGTCGGCCAGGTTCTTGCGCGCAATGTTCAACTGGGCCGCGATGCGGGCCACATTGGCCCGGGCGGCTGCAATGGTTTCCTTGCGCGGTCCTTCCTGTGCCAGCGACAGGGCCTCTTTGGCAGCATCCAGGGTGGCCCGCGCCACGTCCAGTTTGCTGCGGGCATCGTCGAGATTCTGTTGTGGCGAGACCTTGTCGTGTACCAGTTTCTGTACACGCTTGTAGGTCAGCCGGGCATCGACCACGCCGGCTTGCGCCGCGGCGACATCCGCTTTGGCCTTGCGGATTTCCTGGGGGCGGCTACCGGCCTCCAGTTCCTCGAGTTGCTGCTGTGCCTGCTCCAGCTGTGCTTCCAGTTCCTGTACCGTCGCTTCGAAACGTGTGGTATCGAGGCGCCCCAGCGGCTGACCCCGGGTGACATGCTCGCCTTCATTGACGTTCAGTTCGGCGATGCGATCCTGGACCATGAAGGCGAGTTGCACCTCCCGCATGTCCACGTTGCCATACAGGGTCAGTGTACCGGGTTCTTCATTACCCTGACGCCAGTGCCGGTAAGCGGCTGCCGAGGCGGCGCCAAGCACGATGAGCACGATCAGGATCCGTAGCATGCGTTTTTTGTTCACTGCCATAAGTTATTGCCTTTACGTGAAGTTTTAGACAGTCTAGCGGAATTCCAGCAGGTCTGTCTGTCACTTGTCGGACAGTTGCCTGTGGAGTGGTTGCTTGCCCCGTGAAGCAATCTCCATGCTACGGATCAAGCATTGGCTTGTCGGGCTTTTTCGGTTCAACGGTTTGCCCGCTGCGCGGGTTCCCTGCGCTTCTCGCAAAACGCGGCGTTCGCCCAAACTCGCGGTTTATGCTACGCATAAACCCCTCAAACAGGGCTCTCTTCTTCCGCGTTTTGCTGCGATGCTCGGCGGTACCGATTCACCGAAAAAGCCCGACAAGCCAACGCTCCAGCCTTTGTGGCAGATTCCAGGTGACGGTAAACCTACCTACCGTCATTCTGGCGCAGGCCGGAATCCATGCGTGAAGTCGCGGAAATGTATCGCATTCGTATGTCCTGAGACGACACTTGGCCGTCATTGCGAGGAGCGACAGCGACGTGGCAATCTCCCAATGTCCCCGCGTTTGTTTCAACTTACCTGTAGCGTTAAGAGATTGCCGCGCTTTGCTCGCGCCCTGAAGGATGGCGAAGACATCCTGAGGAAGTACTCTTGGGGTGCAATGACGGGAGGTGGCCGTAATTTGACATTTTCCTGTCGGCTGTAAGCGGCAACTATATTTCAACAATCTTTAACGGGAAGTGATTGATCCGTAGCATGGAGATTGCTTCACTGCGTTCGCAATGAAGAATTGTTATCTAGAGTTGCTCTTGTATTCGGTTTATTATGCCTGTTTAACGAAATATTAATGTTTGTAGTGTTAATGTAGCCGCGCCTTAAATCAAGGTGGCGGTTTACTGACGCTGTGTAGGCAGCAGGCTTTCCGGTTATTCCAGTTTCAGGGCGGGGTGTAGTGGGTCTTTATCGTTCCATGCGCGTGGTCGGGGTTTTAGTGCTGGCGTACAGCTTGAGCATGCTGCCGCCGGCCCTGGTATCGCTGTGGTACAGGGATGGCGAGGTAGAGCATTTCGGTATTGCCCTGCTGGCCATTTCAGCCGTCGGCTTGTTGATTATGCAGGTGGCCGGTAAACGAGGCGCCAATAAAAGCCTGCGGCGGCGTGACGGTTTTATTGTCGTGGTATTTTTCTGGGTGGTACTCAGCATGCTGGGTGCTATCCCGTTGATGCTTGGCACCCACATGGGCTTCGTCGATGCCTTGTTCGAGGCCGTGTCCGGCTTTACCACGACCGGTTCGACAGTGATTGTCGGGCTGGATGGCTTGCCGCCTTCCATCCTGTATTACCGGCAGCAGTTGCAATGGCTGGGGGGCATGGGCCTGGTGGTGCTGGCAATCGCCGTGTTGCCCATGCTGGGTATCGGTGGTGCGCAACTGTATCGCGCAGAAACGCCGGGACCAGGCAAGGAAGAAAAGATTGCACCGCGGCTGGTGCAGGGTGCGCGGGCCCTGTGGATGATTTATGTCGGCCTGACGGTGTTGTGTGCGGCAGCCTACTGGCTGGCCGGTATGTCGGTGTTCGAGGCGGTGGCGCACAGTTTTTCCACGGTATCCACGGGGGGGTTTTCCACCCACGACGCCAGCCTGGGCTATTTCGACAGCTCGGCGATCGAGCTGGTAGCCACCCTGTTTATGCTGCTCAGTGGCATCAATTTCGGTGTGCATTACATGGCGCTGAGTGAACGTAACCCGATGCACTACTTTCAGGATACCGAGGTACGCAGCTACTTCATCATTGTTGCGGTGTTGTTGCTGGTCATTTTCTCGACCCTGACAGTAACTGGTGTATACCAGGGTTTTTGGCATGCAGTGATGGATGCGGGTTTCGAGGTGGTGTCGGTCCTTACCAGTACCGGCTTCGGTGAGGCGGATTTTTCAAAATGGCCGCTGTTCCTGCCACCCCTGCTGATTTTCACCAGTTTTATCGGCGGTTGCGGTGGTTCCACGGCGGGTGGAATCAAGGTGTTGCGTATTGTGTTGTTGTTCAAACAGGGTGTACGTGAAGCCATGAGTTTAATGCATCCGCACGCGGTCCGGCCGATCAAGATCGGTGGCCGTGTGGTGAAGAACCGCACGGTACAGTCGGTGTGGGGATTTTTTTCGATGTATCTGTTTGTGTTTGTGGTGCTGACGCTGTTGATGATGGCGGCGGGACTGGACCAGGTTAGTGCGTTCTCGGCTGTAGCGACCACCATTAACAACATGGGACCTGGCCTGGGTGAAGTGGCGTATACCTTCTCCACCGTGAGTGACCCGGTCAAACTGCTGGCGGTGATTGCCATGCTGTTGGGGCGGCTGGAAATCTTCACACTACTGGTGTTGTTGAGTCCACGCTTCTGGCTGGAGTAAACGATTTTGACTTTATTAAATCCGGAGTTTGAATGAATCAGAAAATCGTGCCTGGAAAATACAGGCGTTTTTTCCCTTTCCTGGTCTGGGGGCCAAAGCTCGACAGGCAGACGGTGCGGACCGATTTTCTTGCCGGACTGACTGGCGCTATTGTGGTGCTTCCACAGGGGGTGGCGTTTGCGACCATCGCCGGAATGCCGCCGGAGTATGGCCTGTATGCCGGTATGGTGCCGGCCATTATTGCCGCCTTGTTCGGTTCGTCCTGGCACCTGGTTTCGGGACCGACAACGGCGGCATCGATCGTGCTGTTTTCTTCCCTGAGCGCGCTCGCAGCGCCCGGCAGCGCCGAGTATGTGTCACTGGCGTTGACGCTGACCTTTATGGTGGGCGTGATCGAACTCGCACTGGGCTTCGCACGCATGGGCGCACTGGTCAATTTTATCTCGCACTCGGTGATTGTCGGTTTTACCGCCGGGGCGGCGATCCTTATCGCCAGCAAGCAGCTGAAGAATTTCTTCGGCGTCCCCATCGAGCGTGGCGGGCACCTGCATGATGTGATGATCCAGTTCTGGCACCAGGTCCCCCACATCAACGGCTATGTCACCCTGGTGGCTTTTTGTACCTTGTTGTCCGGGATAATTATCCAGCGTTTCTGGCCGAAATTGCCCCACCTGATTATCGCCATGATATTTGGCAGCCTGGTCGGGGTGTGGCTGAACCAGCGCTTCGGTGTCGATGTGACCGGGATCACCACGGTGGGTGCCTTGCCACAGACATTGCCGCCCCTGTCCTCCCCGGACTTCTCCCTGGAAACTATCAGGCACCTTGCCACACCGGCGCTTGCGGTTACCCTGTTTGCACTGACTGAAGCGGTTTCCATCGGGCGTTCACTCGGCGCACGCAGTGGACAGCGGATTGACGGGAACCAGGAGTTTATCGGTCAGGGGCTGTCGAATGTGTTTGGCAGCTTCTTTTCCGGTTATGTCGCAACCGGTTCGTTTAACCGCAGTGGCCTGAATTACCAGGCCGGCGCAAAGACACCGCTGGCGGCGATGTTTGCGGGTTTATTGCTCATCATCATCGTGT
>JALWRY010000347.1 GCA_027080445.1 Thiohalobacter sp.
CGAAATGAACCGGGTCAAACGTGCCGCCAAAAATACAGATCATAACCTTCCGTCATATTTTAAAGGGGTCAGTACCCTTTTTTTAAAAAAAAGGGTACTGACCCCTTTAAAAATGACCCTTTAAAATCAGGTGCGGATGTGGCCATCGCCGAGTACGATGAACTTGAGGGTGGTCAGGCCTTCGAGGCCAACCGGGCCGCGCGCGTGCAGTTTGTCGGTGCTGATGCCGATTTCTGCGCCAAGGCCGTATTCAAAACCGTCGGCAAAGCGTGACGAGGCGTTGACCATCACGGAACTGGAATCCACTTCGCGCAGGAAACGCCGCGCGCGGGTCACGTTCTCGGTGATAATGACATCGGTATGTTGTGAACCGTGGCGGTCAATATGGTCCATGGCCACATCCATATCGGCGACGACCCGGATCGACAGGACAGGGGCCAGATATTCCTCGTCCCAGTCTGCCTCGGTGGCGGGTTTGATCCCCTCAAGTATCGCGCAGGTCTTTTCACAACCGCGCAGTTCCACACCCTCGTCCTGGTACAGTTTGCCCAGCACCGGCAACACGCGCCCGGCGATGCCTTCGGCCACCAGCAGGGTTTCCATGGTATTGCAGGTACCGTAACGCTGGGTCTTGGCGTTGAAGGCGACTTTTACCGCCTTGTCGATGTCGGCCTGGTCATCGATGTAGGTGTGACAGATGCCATGCAGGTGCTTGATGACCGGGATGCGCGATTCGTGCATCACGCGCTCGATGAGCCCCTTGCCGCCGCGCGGTACAATCACGTCCACGCTGTCTTCCAGTCGCAGTAACTCACCCACTGCGGCGCGATCCGTGGTCGCGACGACCTGTACGGCGGTGGCCGGCAGGCCGGCCTGCAGCAGGCCATCTTCGATACAACGCGCAATCGCCTGGTTGGAATGCAGGGCTTCCGAGCCGCCACGCAGAATACAGGCATTGCCCGCCTTCAGGCACAGGGCCGCCGCGTCTGCCGTGACGTTCGGGCGAGATTCGTAAATGATACCGATGACCCCCAGTGGCACGCGCATGCGCCCCACCTGGATACCGCTCGGACGATAATCCAGGTCACTGATGGCGCCGACCGGGTCGGGTAAGGCAGCGACCTGGCGCAACCCTTCGGCCATGGCGTCGATACGCGCATCGGTCAGTTCCAGTCGATCCAGCAAGGCAGCATCCAGGCCGTGCTTGCGGCCGGATTCCATGTCCTTGTGGTTTTCGCTTTTCAGTGTCTCGCGCGCCGCCAGCACAGCGTCGGCAATAGCGTTCAGCGCGGTATTCCTGGCGCCGGTTTCGGCACGGCTGATGGCACGCGCGGCGGTGCGCGCCTGCGTGCCCAGCGTCTGCATATAGCCACTGATATCAAAATGTTCGGTTTGCGCAGTTTTACTCATAACCCGGAATCTCTGTGGCGCGGATCGGCGCACGACCCGCCAGTCGAAGTGTCAATTGTAACAGTTCATCCCAGGCACTGCCCGCCGCCCGGCCCTTGATGATGCGGTCAATCAACGCGCAGCGTTGCAACATGGCCCACCACTGGCGACCCCGGATACGTTGCAAAACCCCGCTGACCAGGGGTTTTCGCTTGTCCCACACGCGCCGTGCCGCCATGGCCTGACCCGGCGGCGTACCGCCCTGGATATCACGCGCCATACCGGCCAGCGCGCGAATCTCCCGCGCCAGTGCCCACAACACCAGCACTGGGTCCACGCCCTCGGCGCGTAATCCACTGAGCATCCGCTGGGTGTGCGCCACGTCGCCGGCCAGGGCGATATCCACCAGGCCGTAGATATCGTAACGGGCGCTGTCGGTCACCAGGTGCTCGATATCCTCCAGTGAGACCTCGCCGGGACCGTGCAGCAGGAACAGCTTTTCGATCTCCTGGTCTGCCGCCAGCAGGTTGCCTTCTACCCGATCAGCGAGCAGTTGCAGCGCCTCACGCCCGGCGCGCATGTCGTGGCGACGCATGCGCGCATTGATCCAATCCGGTAATTCGCGCAGACCCACCGGCCATACGGGGACGCTGACACCGGCCTTGTCCAGTGCCTGCACCCATTTGCTGCGACGCGCCGCCGCCTCCAGCTTGCCGGAGACAATCAACAGCACGGTGTCTTCCGGTGGCCGTTCGACATAGTCGCGCAACACCTGCGCCCCCACCTTGCCGGGCTTGCCGGTCGGCAATCGCAATTCCAGCAAGCGTTGTTCGGAAAACAGTGAAAGACTGTCGGAGGCCGCCAGCAGGCTGTTCCAGTCAAAACCGGCTTCGACACTGAATACCTGGCGGTCAGAAAAACCCTGCGCACGCGTAGCGGCACGCACCGCATCGGCGCATTCGTTCACCAACAGGGCTTCATCACCATAGATAAAATAGACCGGCGCCAGCCCTTTCTCGAGCTGCCCCTTCAGTTGCTCAGGGCGCAGCTGACTCATGCGCCTGCAATCCGGTGAGGATACGGGTGATAATCTGGCGCGCCAGCGTTCGACGCATCTGCTCGCGCAGTTCATCGCTTTCCGACACCTTGCCAAGCAGCTGGTTTTCGTTGAACACCAGGTCACGGGTCAGGTTCAGGGTCTGCGGTTTGAGCAGCTCACGCCCTTCATTGTCATACACCGCGAAGGTCACTTCCTCGAACAACTCGTATTCGCTGGCTGTACCGCCAGTTCCCACCGACAGCACACGCCGCTGTGAGCGTTCGCCCGTCAGTTTAAGGACCGCAGTAGCTTCATCCGATTTCGTGGTCACACGGGCGCCGGCGGATTCAAGCTCGTTGCGCAGTGCCGCGGCAATACCCCCCCACAGATCACTGGACTGCAACAGGGTCACTTTCAAAATAGGCGGCAATTCAACATTGCCGCGCAGATGGAAACCACAGGCGGACAACAGGGCGGTAAAAAGCACCACCATCACCGGGACAGCGGGTAACAGGCGTTTTGCGGCCATCATGGCCCTACCACCAGGTTAACCAGGCGTCCCGGTACGACGATCTGCTTGCGCAGCGCTTTGCCCTCGATAAAACGCTGTACATTCGGCTCGGCCATGGCCTCTGCAACAATGCTGTCCTTGTCCGCATCGGCCGCCACGCTGATTTTGCCACGCACTTTACCGTTAACCTGGACAATCAACTGCACGCTGTCCTGCACCAGCGCACTGGTGTCGACCTCGGGCCAGGGGGCATCGATAATGTCCTGTTCATGGCCAAGTGCCTGCCACAATACCTGGGTGATATGCGGCACGATGGGCGACAGCATCAGCACCGAGGATTCAAAAGCTTCCTGCAAGAGTGCGCGCCCGTTATCCGAGCTATCGGAAAACTTTCCGATCTCGTTGAGCAACTCCATGTTCGCTGCAATGGCCGTATTGAAGGTATAACGTCTACCCACGTCGTCGCTGACCTTTTTCAGGGTTTCGTGGAGCTTGAAACGGAACGCCTTCTGTTTATCGTCCAGCGAGGTCAGGTCAGGCGCGGGGGCAGGACCGGCAGCGACATGTTTGTATACTGCCTTCCACAAGCGGTTGAGGAAACGCGAGGCGCCCTCGACACCCGAGTCTGACCACTCAAGCGATTGCTCCGGCGGTGCGGCAAACATCATGAACAGGCGCACGGTATCCGCACCATACTGGTCGATGAGCGACTGCGGATCGACCGTATTACCCTTTGACTTGGACATCTTGGAACCGTCCTTGTTGACCATGCCCTGGGTCAGCAAACGTGTGAACGGTTCATCGTGTTTCAGCAGGCCG
>JALWRY010000348.1 GCA_027080445.1 Thiohalobacter sp.
ACCCACAGGTAACGTTCGATGTAGGCCAGTACCAGCAGCCCGGCAGCGAGGAAAAGACCGGCCAGCCTGAATATCCAGCCCATACGGATACCTGCAACAAAGGTCGAGAGTGCGAATAATAACAACAGTATCAGCCCGGTGGTTTCATTGTTCAGGCGGCCTATTTGCTGGATAACAAACACCATTTGCGCCGCTGCCAACAGCGCCAGCCATTGCAGGCTGTGATTCCAGACTACCGTTTTCCAGGGATACTTGCCGCTTCGGACGTTGGGCCATTCCGTGACCAGGCTGGTGATAAAAAATACCGGAACCATGGCCATCCAGTAGGTATGGCTGTTGGCAGGGGATATATTAGTGATGGCGACACCGATGAATGAACAGCCCAGTAGTACAAGCAGCGTTACCAGATCGACAAGGTGACGGCCGGTGAGGCCGGATTGCTTTCTGGCGCCCTGATCTTCCCCGGGTTCATGCATTGTATGTCTCCTGGCATGGTGTCACCGGCCGGAATTACAGTTCCCGGCTTTACCCTGACAATTTAACGCTGTCTCACCGGCGGTGATGTAACCCAGGTGACACCCGGGTTAAAACATCCTGTCTGTCGCCTTGTCCGGCTCGTTGTTGTTTTATACCAGTGAATGGCTGGTGAAGCTGGCCATGCTGAGTATCGTGACCGGGCGGCACTTTAAAGGCCGGCCTGATACCAGAGTATCAGCGGGGCTTCGGCCGGGATGCGCGCATCGACATGATAGGCTCGTACCCGTGGCGTGAAATCCGTGACGGGCCTTTCTGTCGCCAGCGTGACATTGAAGCTGTAGCCGTGAATGGCGCCGGTAATCCGCTCCCCGCATTGACACTGCACTATCTCCGGTGGATTGTCATTCATGCCTTCGGCATAGAGTTCTACACGAATCTGTTCCGGCAGAACCTCACCCAGGTAGACCTGGATATGGAAAGACCAGCCATCGGCGGTTTTTTCCACATCCACATTACCGAAGTGTATCTGCTTCCAGTGCAGGCCCAGCGCGTTGTGCCAGCCCGCCAGTTGCTTCGCCAGCTCTCCCCGATCCGCGCAGCGTTTCGTATAGGCCGTGGCGGCCGGGTGGTAAAGCCGGGTCACATAGTCCTGTAGCATGCGGTTGCTGCTGAATTGTGGCGCCAGCTTTTTCATACTGTTGCGCAGGCGTTCCAGCCATTCTCGCGGCAGGCCTTGCGCATCACGCGAGTAAAAAAGTGGCACAACTTCGTTTTCCAGTAACTGGTAGAGTTGATTGGCCTCGGCGGCGTCCCAGGCCGGGTCAGCGTCGTGTTCCCCGCGATCGCCGATCGACCAGCCGACATCGCAGGTGCAGGCCTCAGCCCACCAGCCATCCAGTTCGGAAAGATTGAGCCCGCCGTTCACCAGCACTTTCATGCCGCTGGTGCCACAGGCTTCCCAGGGACGGCGTGGCGTATTGATCCATACGTCAATACCCTGCACCAGTTGCTGCGCCAGGGCGATATCGTAGTCTTCGAGGAAAACCACCTGCCCGCGTATGGCCGGCTGGTGTATGAAATCGATCCATTCGCGGATCATGTGCTGGCCTTCATGGTCATCCGGGTGCGCCTTCCCGGCAATGATCAACTGTACCGGCCGCGAACCGTCCGTCAGCAGCCGTGTCAGACGCTGACGATTATGCAGTAACAGGTTAGGGCGTTTGTAGGTGGCAAAACGCCGCGCAAAACCCAGTGTCAGGGCATTCGGATCGAGTACCCGGCTGGCTTTGTTCACCTGTTCAGGGCTGGCGCCCGCCTGGCCCAGTTGCAGCGCCAGCCGTTTGCGTGCGTAGTGTACCAGCGCCTCGCGCTCGCTGGCGCGAAGCTTCCACAGCGCTTCATCTTCCAGTGTTTCGATAGAGCGGTACAGGGCGTCGGTATTGCCCAGCCAGCGTTGCTTGCCGCAGGCCTCGGTCCACAGGCGGTCGGCCCAGGGGGAGTCCCAGGAAGGGACATGGACGCCATTGGTGACATGGTCGACAGGTACCTCGGCCTGGGGCCAGCGCGGGTACAGCGGGCTGAACAGTGCACGGCTGACCGCGCCATGCAGGCGGCTGACGCCATTACTCTGCGCGCAACCGCGCATGGCCAGGTACGCCATGTTAAACGCTTCGCTCGGGTCACCGGGGTTTTTACGCCCCAGCGCCAGCAGGTCCTGCAGGGAGAGTCCGGTATGGCTCAGAAAGTCGTGGAACATCGGGAAGTACTTGTCGATGAATTGTGGTGGAAACGTATCAAAGCCGGCTGCCACCGGCGTGTGTGTGGTAAATATATTACCGGCGCGGGTGGCCCACAGGGCTGTTTCAAAGCTGGCGTCATTCTCCACCATGAAATCACGGGCGCGCTCCAGCACCACGAATGCGGCATGGCCCTCATTCAGGTGGCACACGGTAATGTCCTCGTGAATGGCCTTCAGCAGGCGCCAGCCGCCGATACCCAGCACCAGCTCCTGCAGAAACCGAAGTTCCTGGCCACTGTCGTACAGTTTGTTGGTGATGCCCCGGTCACGCGGACTGTTAAGCGGGTCATTACTGTCCAGCAGGTACAGGTGTATCCGTCCGACGTTGACCTGCCAGACACGTAATTTTAATTCCCGTCCCGGCAGGTGCAGGGGAACATGCAGCCATTCACCGGATGCGCGGCGTACCGGCTGGACAGGCAGGGTAGATGGTTCGTTATAGGGATACACGGCCAACTGCTTGCCCTCGGTGTCGAGCATTTGCCGGAAGTAACCTTCCTGGTAGAGCAGGCCGACACCGACCATCGGTACACCCATATCGCTTGCCGTCTTGAGGTAGTCACCGGCCAGGATACCCAGGCCACCGGCATAGATCGGCAAGGCCTCCCCAAGACCGAATTCCATACTGAAGTAGGCGACCCTGCCAAACTCGAATTGTTGCCGCACCTCGCCGTACCAGCCGGGATCGTCCAGGTAGTTTTTCCTGTCTTCAAGCAGGCGATCGAGTTCCCGGCGGAACGTCGGGTCCCTGGCAAGTTGTTGCAGACGCTGGAGCGAAGCATCCTGCAACAGAATCCACGGGTTCCCGGAACGCTCCCACGCTGTCTCGTCGAGCATGCTCCACAGGGTGTCTGCGCTATGGCTCCAGGTCCAGCGCAGGTCCAGCGCCAGTTCTGTTAGTGACTCGAGACCTTGCGGTAAAGGGCGTGGCAAAAAGGCGGACATGGCTTATGGGTTCCTCAGTCGCGTATCGTGGAAATGCCCTGTAGCCTAAACCCGTATACTTTGCCCCGATGTCAGCTGAGTGACAGAAATTGCAGGTACAGCCGGTTAGGGTGCCTGTACGGGGACAGTATACCGATTAACCTGTCACGCAGAGGTGCGTCTATGTTTGAGATTCTCCCGGTCAATGAAACGGGCATACTGGCTTTCAGGGCGAGTGGAAAGCTGACCAGTGCCGACTACGCGACTTTTCTTCCCCGCCTGGAGGGCCTGATTCGCAAGTACGGTAGCATTTCGCTGTATGTCGAGCTGGAAGATTTTCATGGCTGGGAGGCCGGTGCGGCCTGGACTGATCTGCGTTTCGGGCTTCACCACGACAAGGATTTCAAACGTATTGCCATTGTCGGCGACAATGCCCTCGAGCAATGGGGCACAGCACTGGCGAATTTCTTTACCCGCACCCAAATGCGTTTCTTCAAAAAATCCGAGGCGAAGGTCGCCTGGGACTGGCTGGAGGAAAAACC